>JBCDLV010000445.1:0-2438 GCA_038744895.1 Bacteroidota bacterium
CGGCAGACCGTGCCGACGTGTGTGTCGGGCGCGTCGAACATGATCTCCAGCATCGCCTCCTCCAGAACCGACCGGAGGCCGCGCGCGCCCGTTTTCAGCTCCACAGCTCCGTCGACGACGGCGTCGAGGGCGTCGTCGTCCACGACGAGGTCGATCCCGTCCATCGCGAACAGCTTCTGGTATTGGCGGACGAGCGCGTTCTTCGGCTCGGTCAGGATGCGGCGGAGGTCGTCACGGGTGAGCGCGTCGAGCGCTGTGAGAACGGGAAGCCGCCCGATGAGCTCGGGGATGAGTCCGTAGCGCAGGAGATCATCGGGCTCGGCGTGGCGGAAGAGCGTCGGGTCTTTCGGGTCGGTGGTCCCGTGCCCTGCGCTGTCCTGGACGAAGCCGATCTGCCCGCGCGACAGCCGCCGCGCAATCTGGGGCGCCAGCCCGTCGAAGGCCCCTCCGCAGATGAACAGCACGTTCCGCGTGTCGAACTGGACGAGCGACTGCTCGGGGTGCTTCCGACCGCCTTTGGGAGGAACGCCGGCTACGGTCCCCTCTAGCATCTTCAGCAGGGCCTGCTGGACCCCCTCGCCCGAGACGTCGCGTGTGATCGACGCGTTGTCGCCCTTGCGCGAGAGCTTGTCGACCTCGTCTACGTAGATGATGCCGCTCTCGGCCCGCTCCACGTCGTAGTCGGCCGCTTGGAGGAGGTGGCTCAGGATGGACTCCACGTCCTCGCCGACGTACCCGGCCTCCGTCAAGGCCGTCGCATCGGCGATCGAGAAGGGGACGTCGAGGATGCGCGCCAGCGTCCGCGCCAGCAGGGTCTTGCCGGTCCCGCTCGGGCCGAGGAGCAAGATGTTCGATTTCTCCAGCTCGACGTCGTCGTAGGCGTGGAGATAGTCCTCGGCCTCGATCCGCTTGTAGTGGTTGTAGACGGCGACGGCGAGCGCGCGCTTCGCGAGGTCCTGCCCGATGACGTGCTCGTCGAGGGCCGCCTTGATCTCCCGGGGCGACATCCGGCGGGCTCGGTTGCCCGGCGGGCGCCGCCCGGAGGTGGGCGTCGGCGGCACGTAGGCCTGGAGGTCGCCGCGGACGATGCCGGAGGCGTCGTGGATGCAGCGGTCGCAGATGTAGACGTCCGGCCCCGCGACCATCGAGGTGACCTCGTGGGCGGTGCGGCTGCAGAACGAGCAGCGGATGACGTCGTCGGCGCCGGCGGACATGGGTGCGGGTCGAGCCGGAGCAATGTAGGGCATCCGGCTGTGCCGTCCGAGCCCCTAGGTCCGTTTCGGGTTTGCCCGGTAGCGCTGTCTGTCTGGCGGGACGCGCAGGGCTTAGATCGGCCGCGTCGAGGCGCCCTCCGTCTGCACGCCGCCGGGGACGACGTCGATGGTTCCGTCGTCGGCGATCTGGTCGGTGTACTCGCCGTTTGGGCCGGGGTCGCCCTTGACGGGGTGGCCTCCGAACTGCCCGCGCATGGCCGAGAGGACGCGATCCGCGACGCGCGTCTCGTCGCGGCTGTCGAACCGGGCGAACAGGGATGCCGCGATCACCGGCGCGGGCACCCGGAGGTCCACGGCCGCGTCGACGGTCCAGCGGCCCTCGCCCGAGTCGGGGACGTAGGGTGCGATGCCGCCGAGGTCGGGCCTCGCCTCGAACACCTCGGCGATGAGGTCCAGCAGCCAGCTCTGCACGACGGAGCCGGTCTGCCAGACGGCGGCCACCTGGCCCAGGTCGAGGGTGTGCTCGTGATCGCCCCACTGGCGCTGTGCGTCGAGGATGGCGAATCCCTCCGCGAAGGCCTGCATCAGCCCGTACTCGACGCCGTTGTGGACCATCTTGACGAAGTGGCCGGAGCCGACCGGACCGACGTGGCCCCAGCCGGTGTCGGGTGTCGGCGCGAGCGTCTTGAAGGCGGGCTCTACCAAGGCGATGTTCGCGTCGGTGCCGCCGGCCATCAGGCTGTATCCGTTCTCCAGCCCCCACACGCCGCCCGACACGCCGACGTCTACGAAGCCGACGCCCCGCTGGCGCGCGCGGGCGTCCTGGTCGATGGCATCGCTCCACTTTCCGTTGGAGCCTTCGACGATGAGGTCGCCCGCCTCCAGGACGCCGAGTGCCTCGTCTACGTGCTGGTCGGTGATGTCGCCAGCGGGAAGCATGAGCCACACGACGCGCGGTCCGTCCAGGAGCCGCGCCACGTCCTCCATCGTCTCGGCAGCCTCGGCGCCCGCCTCGACGGCGACGGCGACGGGCTCCGGCGAGCGGTTGTGAACGACGACCCGGTGGCCGTCACGGAGCAGGCGGAGGGCGATGTTGAGGCCCATGCGGCCGAGGCCGACGATGGCGATGTCCATGAGATGCGAGGAGGGTAGGCGTCCCTCACGCACCGCCAGCGGGTTGGGATCCTGTGCCTAGATCACCGAGCCGATAATCGCGAACCCGAC
>JBCDLV010000446.1:0-2433 GCA_038744895.1 Bacteroidota bacterium
CCCTCTGCCTGGCCATCGCTGGATGCGTCCAGCCGTCGGCCGAGCCGCCGCCGGCCCCCGTGGCATCGTCGTCGGGTGAGTTCCGCGTCACCGAGGTCCAGGGTGGGCTCGACCATCCGTGGGGCATCGCGTTTCTCCCGGACGGTCGGATGCTCGTGACGGAGCGGCCGGGCCGCCTGCGCATCGTCACGGGAGACGGCGAGCCGGTGACGGTAGCTGGAACGCCCGACGTGTATGCCAACGGTCAGGGCGGCCTCCTCGACGTGGCCCTCTCGCCCGACTTCGAGGAGAGTGGGTACGTCTACCTGACCTACTCCAAGCCCAGCGGACGCGGCGCGGCGACGGCTCTCGCACGCGGACGCCTCGACGGCGACCGCCTCGCGGATGTCGAGGACCTCTGGGTGCAGACGCCAGCGGTGCCGGGCACGCGCCACTTCGGAAGCCGGATCGCGTTCTGGGACGGCCACCTGATGGTCTCCACGGGCGATCGCGGCGTCGAGGATCCGGCGCAGGACCTCGGCAACACCATCGGCGCGCTGATCCACCTGACGCTCGACGGCGAGGCGCCAGCGGACAACCCGTTCGTCGGCCGCGACGGCGCGCGGCCGGAGATCTGGTCCTACGGCCACCGGAACGGGCAGAGCCTCGCTGTCCACCCGGAGACCGGTGCGTTATGGGAGGCGGAGTTCGGGCCGCGCGGCGGCGACGAGTTGAACCTGATCGAGCGCGGAGCCAACTACGGATGGCCGGAGGTCAGCTGGGGCAGCGAGTACAGCGGCATCCCAATCCCCAATCCGGATGGGCGGCCTGAGTTCACCGACGCCGTGCGCCAATGGTCGCCTGTGATCTCGCCCTCGGGCATGGACTTCTACTCTGGCGATGCCTTCCCCGAGTGGCGCGGCAGCCTGTTCATCGCCAGCCTGTCCCGCCTGGGCCTGGTCCGCCTCGTGCTCGACGGGGAGGAGGTGGCCGAGGAGGAGGTGCTCACGCTCGGCACCCGGGTCCGCGATGTCGAGACCGGTCCGGACGGCTTTCTCTACGTCCTCACCGATCAGCGCGGCGGCGGCGTCTGGCGCCTGGAGCCAGAGGGGTGAGCAGGGCCAACCCGGTGGCTAGGCACCCACTGGCGGGTGCACCGCTCACCCGCTGGCGAGCACGTGGACGACGCGGGCGGGTACCCGGAACGGGCAGCAGCCCTCGCACGTGACGTCGAGGCCATGCGCGATGCTCTCCGACGCACGCTCGACACCTACGACGCGCGGCGAACCGCGCTGCTCGACGAGGTGGCCGCGTGCTCGGATGCGGTCCTGACCCGGCGGCCGGCGCCGGAGCGCTGGTCCATCCTGGAGATCACAGAGCACCTGGCCGTGTCGGAGCGAGACGTGCTCGGAGGACTGCCGGCCCCCGATGCCCTCGTACCGGCTCGCTCGCCGGCGTTCGGACGCGTGCGGCGTTGGCTGCTGGGCTGCGTCCTCAGGTCGCGACTCCGCGTGTCTGTTCCCTCTCGCACCATGATGCCAACGGGAGCGCGATCCCTCGCCGATGTCCGAGCCCTTTGGGACGAGAACATGGCGTGGCTGCGGAGTCACATCGACCATGCGGACGAGCGACGTCTCGCCGAGGCCGTCTTCTCGCATCCCGTCTCGGGACCGCTGACGACGGCGGAGGTCCTCGTCCTCGCCGACCTCCACCTCACGCGGCACTGGAAGCAGATCCGGCAGCGACACACCGAGCGCGACGGAGCCTAGCTGCCTACGTCCACGTTGTGAGCCTGCCCCGCTGGCGGGGTGCTTGTGGCTGTAGCCGCCAGCGGGTGGACGTCAACGGTCGTCTCGGAGCGGGCCCATTTCCGGAAGCGGCTGGTCGAACCAGTAGTGCCGGTTGACGAGCCGCGCGTTGGCTACCATCAAGGTGTCCCGCGGGTCAATCTGTGCCTCCGCGCACAAGGACTCGATCCGTCTGACATCTCCGCTGGCGAGCACGATTACAGCACGGACGGCCTGGTCCCTCCCCACGTTAAGACGCTGGCGACCCAGGCTGCCGAGTGCGCGCTGGGCACGGGTCCGGTCGCCCAGGGCTGGGAACTGCTCTGCGAGCGCGTTCTCGACGTCAGGTGGGAGGGACATGGGCGCTGGGTGGCGTTTCGACCCATGCTAGGCACGCGGCGCTCGCTGGGGAACCGCGAGCGAGCGTTCTCGCCGTCCGGCCCGGTCGCGCAGGACGCTCGCCAGCGGGGGAGACCCTGAACCGAAAAGGCAGAAGGAACAGAGCATCTGGTCCTCCGGTCACGAGCACACACCTGTCGACTGCCTCATGCGCACGCTTCCGATCCTCAGTGTTGTTCTGCTCGCCGCGACGGTGGCGGCACAGCCGCCGGCCCGCCAGGTCGTCTCCTTCTTGTCGCCGGCGACGGGCCCGGTGGGGGTCTACGAG
>JBCDLV010000447.1:0-2426 GCA_038744895.1 Bacteroidota bacterium
CCGCCGACGATGGCATACGGAGGCACGTCGCGGGCCACCAGAGCGCCAGCGGCGACGATGGCCCCTCGGCCGACGGTCACTCCGGAGAGCACCGTGGCGCTGTACCCGATCCACACGTCGGACTCCACGACGAGGCGCTCCGCCTTCTTGGCCGGGTCGAAGTCTTCGTCGCCGATCCAGGGAGCATGGCGCACCATGTGTCCGATGGCGCTCACGTCGTGGTCGTGCCGTCCGATCAGGCCTACGTGGTTTCCGAGCATCACGCCGTCGCCGATGGACCCGTTGCACTCGACCGTGCAGCCTTTCCCGATGTAGACATCGTCGCCGATGGTCAGACCCACCGTTGCGTCGACGACCGTCCAAAGGCCGAGGTGAAGGTTATCGCCGTGCTGAACGTTGCGGCGGATGCCGTAGCGGCGGTACACGGACTGCCACAGCCGCTTGACAGAGGCGGACACTTGGGGAAGCGAAGGGAGCAAGAGCAGGAGGCGCTTGCCCGTCTCTAGTGCGACGCCGTCTCAGGTCGCCTCCCCTTTACATCCAGTTTCGGGAATGCAGACAGCGTGTCCACGGAGCTCATACACCACCTGCGTTCCCATTCGACAGGGCATTGCCCCGTCGCCAGCGGGGCCAGCGTCAGGTTGTCTCGTACACCGATGGCTCCACCGGTGCGGGCGTCTCTGCGGCGGGTACCCAGTGGAACGTCGACGGCCGCTCGGGGGTGGCTCGGCGACTGTCGCCTCCCCCCTCTCTGACATCATCGAGGAGGTGCGGATGCGTCCGCTGGATCTGCGCGCCCGCGAGCGCCAGCCCGAAGACGGTCCAGAACCAGACAGCCCCCATCGGCCCCTCCAGGTACACGTCGAACGAGGCGTTGACGAGCGCGCCAGCCCAGTAGACTGAGCAGAGCGCGTAGAACCCGACCCACCCGTCGAGCCGCTGGCGCCGAGCGTCGCGCCAGGCCCGGAGGACCGTCCACACCCAGGTGGCCTGGAGCAAGAGCCAGAGTATGAGGCCGGGCACGCCAGCCCGCGCAAGGAACGTCAGGTGGACGTTGTGCGGGCTCCGAAGCGCGTCGCTGCGCTCGACCTGGAAGCCATCGTCTGTAGCCAGGTTGATGCCGAATCCTTTGCCGAGCCAGAAGTGATCGCCGAGGACCGTGTACTCGACGATGTCGGTCCACCACTCGATACGCCACTCGGTCGTCGTCGCCAGCATCGCCTGGTCGCTCTGGCCGAACACGCTCTTGACGTTCTCGATCAGCTGATCGACGGAGAGCGACCGGTTGCCCTCGTTGATCTCCACACCCGACGTGTCCACGGCGATGCCGACGATGAGGAGCATGACGCCCACGTACGCCAGCCGGCCAAACCGAGCCACCTTGGGCTTAAACAGGGCGAAGGCGGTGATGCCCACGATGAAGCCCACCATGCCGCCGCGGCCACCAGCCATCGCCGCGCCGGTCCCGACCACCAGGATCGTCAGCAGGACCGGTGAGACCCGTTTCCACCCCAGCACCACGAATGCTGTGATCCCAGCCATGTGGACCACGAGGTCGCCGGGCTTGTTCTCCACGACGTGCACGTGGGGTGCCCAGGGGATCTTAGGGAAGAGGTCCATGTTGGTCCGGTAGATCAGGTAGAGCACCCACCCTACCGTTCCGACGGTCAGGACCAACCAGCGGTATCGTACGATGAGGTCGCGGATGCGCTCGGGCTGCGACGTCACCAGGCCGACCGCGACGAGCGCGAACAGCGCATACCCAGCCACCATGGCGTCGCGAATGGCGTCGAGCCCGTAGGTCCCGATGTAGGGAACCGTACGGATCGCGACCCACGCCAGCAGTGCAGCGCCCCAGAGGATCGGGGAGGACATAAACGTCGCCCGTCGCTCCGGGCTGGCGGCCACGAGCAGAAGCCCGAGCGCCAGCATGATCTCGCCGATGAACACCGGCGGCACGCCCAGGTAGGCGAACGCGCGCCCGAAGAGGGCATAGCCCAGCAGCACCACGGACAGGCCCAGCAAGTAGCGGTCGGCGAGGCGGCGATGGCGACGGGGGCCACCGGGGGGCGTGTAGGTCCAGCCGGTCATGGAACCGAGACGGTGTTCGTGTTCGGGTCGATGGACGGGGCCGCTACCGGACGGGGACGCGCCAGCACGTCCCAGTAGCACTCCGCGAGATCGGCCACCTTGTCGTCCCACACGAAGGAGGCCGCGCGCGCTCGGGCCCGGGCGCCGAGGCGCCTGGCGAGGGCGGGGTCAGCCGCCAGCTGGCGCAGCGCGTCGGCGAGGTCTGTCGTGGCCTGCCCCGGCGTATGGGCAGGGACGAGGACACCGGTATCGCCGACGTGGACGGTGGTCCCGCCGAGGTCGAGCCCGATGACGGGGCGGCCCGCCGCCATCGCCTCCAGGCACACGCCACCGCC
>JBCDLV010000448.1:0-2425 GCA_038744895.1 Bacteroidota bacterium
GCCGAGACGGCGGTTACGGCACCGGGATCGGGAGCGTCAGGCGGCGCTCGCCGATGGAGGCCACCAGGACCAGACGCTCGATTCTGGGCGCGACCTCGGGGAGGTAGAAGACGACCGTGCCCCGGCGGGCCGTGCCGGGCTCTGCCCGCGGCCCGGAGGGACTCTGGCTCTCGGAGACCGCCGCGGTGTAGCGACGTCCCCGATCGTCGACCACGTAGGCCTGGCGTGAGAAGTTGGCCCACGGCGCCCAGTTGCCCGTGTAGTCGACCGAGCGCACCGTGATGCTCATCTGGACGCGCGTGCGCTGCCGTCCCGGGTACGAAATCGCCACGTTCGTCACCCCGACCTCGAATGTGCTACCACCGCTCTGGCCGGTCCGCCGGACCTCCGTCGAGAACACCCGCGTCTCGGGCGCCGACGGCTGGTCGAGCGACGGCGGGGGCGGCGCCACCCGCTCCGTCTGCACGGCGATGGCGTACTCGCCTCCGATCGGTCGGTCGGCGGTCTCGCCTCCGGAGGTGACCTCCAGGAAGTACTCGCCCGCGTCCAGTTCCTCTTCGTAGCGCAGGTCTGCGGCAGCGGCGGCATTGGTATCCGCGTTGACATCCACGCGAGCGCGGCGCTCGATGCGCCAGAGTCGGTAGGCCGGCGGGAACGCCTCCGATTCGAGCGTCACGCGCGTCTTCACGTTCTCGCCGATGCGGAACCGGTACGAGTCGACGTAGCGCCCGTCCTCGACCCAGCTCTCGTCCCCGAGCGTCCCCTGGACCCGCCGACCGTTGGCCGACAGCCGGCGGATCGGGATGCTGGACGCGTCGATGGCGAACGCCCCGCTGGCGGCCCGATCCTCGGACGACACGATGAGCCGGTAGGCGGCATCCCATCCCGGCAGGTAGCGGACCACGACGCCGTGGAGGCTGTCCCCCTGCGACGACTTCTCCAGCGATCGCCACGACGCCTGGACCTCCCCGTTGGGCCCGAGAAGATTGACACGAGGCACGAACTCCGTGGACACGACCCGGACGATGACGGGCAACTCGGACCCGGCCGAGACGCCGTAGATCCGCTCGTAGCGGCCGGCCCGCAGCGGGCCCTGGCCGAGCGTGTCGAGCCTCGCCTCGCCGTCGACGTAGACCGAGTCGGCCTCCTGCACGGGGACTACCGCCAGCTCATAGGTGCCCGAGGTGCGGGACTCCTCGGAGGTCACGATCACCTCGAAGCGGCCTGGGCCTTCGAGCCCCCCGATCTCTGCCCGCGAGGATGTCCGCAGCAGGCTCGATGCCGCCAACGTGCGCCCGTCGGGAAGGCGGATGGCGAGGTCCGGCGCAAAATCGTCGGAGGTGACGAGGACTGAGAAGGCGACGCTATCGGCCTCGTGGACGTAGTAATCAGCGTAGCGGTCGTCGGGCTGCTCGGCGTCGCCGGGGCCGAGGGCATTCTCGATGGGATCGGCGTCCAGCGTGGCGGGCGACTGGCGCAGCATCGCGGCCCACTGCGCCCGGTCGATGGCCGCCTGGGCCTGCAGCTCCTCCTCGGTCGGCCCCTCGGTCGCCTCGACGAATGCCGGGGACGCGACCGCCCCGATTCCGAGCAGCAGCAGGAGCACGCCGCCCCATCGCCACAGCACCGGCGCCGACCGCCAGCGGTCCGCGAGGTGGGCGCGCAGCGAAGGCTCGGGGGCCTCCGGCTGCAACGAGTCGTCGGGAAGGTCTGCGGAGGGCACGGGGGGACGGCGCCCGGTCGGTTCGCTGTGAAGATAGGGGCCTGCTCGACCGGCTTCGCAGGTCCCACACGCCGAAACGGGTCCCAAGCGAGAACTTGTGCCTCCGCCCTCCTGTGTCCCATGCCTGCAACTCACTCGACGGATGTCGCCGTTGTCGGGGGCGGTGCGGCCGGGCTGATGGCGGCCATCTTCGCGGCGCGCGCTGGCGCCCGCGTGACGCTCCTGGAGCGGACACGCCGCGGCGGCAAGAAGATCGTGGTCTCGGGAGGAGGCCGGTGCAACGTGCTCCCCTCCGTCGCCGACGAGCGCCTCTTCGTCACGGACTCGTCGCCGCGCCTGCTGGGTCGGATCCTGGCCTCGTGGCCCCTCGCCGAGCAGCGGGCCTTCTTCGAGGACGACCTCGGCATTCCGCTGGCGCTGGAGGCCGAGACCGGCAAGCTGTTCCCCGTCTCCAACCGCGCCACGGACGTGCGCGACGGCCTCGCCGACGCTGCCCTCCGAGCCGGCGCCGACCTGCGCTTCGACGTCAGCGTGACTGCTGTCGAAGCCTCCGCTGGCGGTTGGCAGGTCGGCCTCGCGGACGGCACAGCGATCCGCGCCCGCACAGCCATCATCGCCACGGGTGGCCTGTCGGTGCCCAAGACCGGGAGCGACGGCTTCGGCCTCCTGCTGGCGGAGGCCACCGGCCACCGGGTCGAGGAC
>JBCDLV010000449.1:0-2419 GCA_038744895.1 Bacteroidota bacterium
GTCTCGTCGTAGTCGACGAAGTAGCGCTTGATGTGGTCGGCGCCGTGACCGAGGCAGAGGATGAAGTCCTTGTGCCCGTAGTGGGCGTAGTACTTCATCAGGTGCCACAGGATCGGGCGGTAGCCGATGCACACCATGGGCTTTGGCACCGGACCAGAGTGGTCGCGGATGCGCATTCCCTGGCCTCCGCAGAACAGGACGACTTTCATGGGGTGACGGTGCGATCTGTCTGCGGAAGCGCAGAAACAGAGCCGTCTCCTCCAGGCCGGGAAACAGATGTCCAGACCGTCCCGACTCGTTGACGGAACACAGGCTGAACGGGACGTCCGAGCAAGAATCCGTCGACGGTTCCGGCGTCGAGAGCCTGCACGTACACCGCGAGCGCGCCGGCCACCGCGTCCACCGTTTCGTCCACGATGTCATCGGTGTGCGCGGTGGTGATGACGAACGAAGGCGCCAGGACACCGCGACGCGTCAACTCCTGAAGGAACAGGGTCCGGAACGGCTGCGACGCGTTGCCATCCGGGTCACGAGTCGCAAAGACGAGGTTGCAATCCCGACCCGCCGTGCCGACGAACCCGTCCGCGCCAGCCTGTCGGACGGCTTCGGCGACACCCTGTCGGAGACGAGCCCCTTGCCGCATGAGCCTGCTGGCGACGCCCTCGTCGCGTGCGATGTCCATCGTCGCGATGGCGGCCGCGAGCCCTTGAGCCTCCGCGCCGTGCGTCGCGGACAGGAGGAAGACCCGGTCGCCCGGCGCGTCGAGCCCGCCGAGTTGCATCAGGTCGCGCCGTCCGGCCAGCGCGCTGACCGAATGCCCGTTGGCAAGCGCCTTCCCGAACGTCGACAGGTCTGGGTCGAGTCCGAAGAGCCCTTGCGCGCCCCGCTCCGACCAGCGGAACCCCGTGATCATCTCGTCCAGCACGAACACGACGCCCCGCTGGCGGCATGCCTCGATGGCGTCGCGGATGTACACCGTCGGATCGCTGGCATCCCTGACCGCCTCCATGACCACGCACGCCGGCTGATGCTCGTCCAGTACGGCCTCCAGCGCAGCCAGGTCGTTGTACGGGAACGTGACGGTCAGCTCGCGGATGGCCTCGGGGATGCCCGCGCGCATCGGCGTCGTGCCGATAAACCAGTCGTCCTGCGACATGAAGGGGTGATCCCCGCACATGGCGACCACGTCACGGCCGGTCGCGGCTCGCGCCAGCTTCACAGCCGCCGTCGTCGCCGAGGAGCCATCCTTGGTGAACTTGACGCAGTCGGCTCCGATCAGGTCGAGGAATAGGTTGGCAGCCTCTAGTTCTACACGAGCAGGTCGCGAGAAGCTGATGCCCTGCTTCATCTGTTGGATCGCTGCGGCATCGACTCTGGGGTGTGCATGGCCCAGCGTCACAGAGCGCAGTCCCTGGCCGTACTCGATGTACCGATTGCCATCGAGGTCCCACACGAACGCCCCCTCTCCTCTGTCAATCACGACGGGCATCCACTCGGGCATCTGGTCGTCGCCTCGGGCGTAGGTGTGGGCACCGCCGGGAATCAGCGCGTGAGCACGGCGCTGGTGGTCGCGACTGGCTCGGAAGCGGTCGAAGTCGGGATCAGGCATAAGTCAAGAGGTCAGCATCGAGGAGGGCATCCGCCGCCCGGCGAACGGCGGCGAAAGACAGGCCGCTTCGCGTCGCAGCATCCAGGAGGGAGTGTTGCCCGTCCGACAGGTTGAGGACCCACAGCATGGCCTCTTGGTCTTCCGGTGCGGTCGGCGTCCCGCCCAAGGCGGAGTACAAGCCGCGGCGTCCGAGTTGAGGCTCGCCGTAGGGCTTCACGTTCTGGTACACGGCGTCCGCGTCGAACGTGCGTACGATCGCCTCCAGAGCTAGCAGAGAGGCCTCCAGCGCAGCCGGCGTCACGAGGGACAGATCATCCCCCGACGTGTGGTACTCCGGGTATTCGCCGTGGGGCGTGCGCGTCAGGCGGCCCATGGGCAGGTCGAATCCGGGACTCCCGAACTGCCGCTCGTCGTAGCCGGTCGGCGCGAAGGGGCGAATCTCGACGGGCACGTCGAGGTCCCGGCACGCCACCTCGACCGCCGTGTCCATCGCCAGCGGGGACGCGAGGGTACCACGGCGGGAGCGCTTGTAGACGAGGCCACCGGGGTCCCCGAGGTTGGCGAGCACGAGGCCGCCGGCGATCTGGCCCACCCGCTGGCGGTTCTGAGCCAGCCACGTGATCGCGCCGATCGTCCCCGGGGCGAAGAGGAATCGAATGGTGTGCTCTGGCGTGGGTCCGTCGAGGAGGCACTCGGCCAGCGCTGTGGCGACGGCCAGCGAGGCGGCGTTGTCGTTGGCCAGGGCCGGGTGGCACGCATGGGCCGAGAGCAGAAGCTCCCGGTCCGTGCGGCCCGGGATCACCACCTCAC
>JBCDLV010000450.1:0-2408 GCA_038744895.1 Bacteroidota bacterium
CTGCGCGCCGGCAACCTGACCGCCGCGCGGTTCTTCGCACCCGCCAACGCGAACGACGCGGGCGCGCTGGCGCTGGGCTACTCGGGCAACGTCGCGACGGGTACCGGCGCGACCGTCTCGGGAGGCGGATCCGCGAGTGCCGGGGGCCTCGGCGGCGCCAACCAGGCCACCGGCGACTACGCCGTCGTCGGAGGCGGCGTGGAGAACCAAGCGGGCGGAGAGAGGTCCATCGTCGCGGGCGGTGGTCTCAACGAGGCCACGGGAGAGGGAGCAACCGTCTCTGGCGGCAGCGTCAACACCGCGAGCGGAGAATTTTCTGCCGTCAGCGGCGGCGGCGACAACACCGCTGGCGGGAACGGCGCCACCGTGGGCGGTGGGCTCGGGAATGAGGCCTCGGGCCTATCGGCAGCGGTCGCGGGCGGCTCCAGCAACACCGCGAGCGGGTTCGGCGCCACCGTAGGCGGTGGGTTCAAGAACGAGGCCTCGGGTGAAGCCGCAGCAGTCGCGGGCGGCTCCGGCAACACCGCGGGCGGCGACTACAGCACCGCTGGCGGACGCTACGCCCGGGTCCGGACCGCCGCGCAGTCCGGCGACGCCGACGGCGACGAGGGCACCTTCGTCTGGTCCGACGCCCTCGGCTCGTCCATCGACCCGTTCGCCTCGACCGGCGCCAACCAATTCCTCGTCCGCGCCCGCGGCGGCGTCGGCATCAACACCAACGCACCGACCTCGCCGCTGACGGTCAACGGGGACGTCGAGATCGACGGCTCGGGGGCCGCCCTCGTGTTCCCCGACGGCACCCGCCAGACGACGGCCGCCGCGGGCGGCGCCAGCGGGTGGAGCCTCGTGGGCAACGCCATCTCCCAGACGGACGTGCTCGGCACCACCAACGACGTCCCGCTGACGCTCATCACCGACAACGTCCAGGCCCTCCAACTGGAGCTTCCCGAAGCAGGCGAAGGCGGCTTCCCGAACGTCATCGGCGGCGGCGTGCAGAGCATGAACATCTCGGGCTCCAGCTACGGCCTGACCGCCTTCGGATCGAACCACACCGTCGACGGCATCCACGTGACGGCCACCGGTGGGTTCGCCAACACGGCATCCGCCACTCTCGCGACGGTGCTGGGAGGCACCGGCAATCAGGCCACCGGCATCTCCTCGACGGTCGTCGGCGGCGCCGACAACGAGGCCTTGGGCGAGAGCAGCTTCGCCGCGGGCACGGGCTCGGAGGCCGCCCACGACGGCGCCTTCGTCTGGACCGACCTCTCGGCGCCGGGCGTCGGCTTCGGCTCGTCGGGCCCCAACCAGTTCAACGTCCGCGCCGCTGGCGGCACACGGATTTTCTCTGACTCGAACGCCTCGACGGGTGTCCTCCTCACGTCCGGCGCAGGGTCGTGGACGAGCGCGTCGAGCGTGCACCTGAAGACCGGGTTCTCGCCGATCGCCCCCCAGACGGTGCTCGCCGGTGTCCTCGGGCTGGACATCCAGACGTGGCGCTACCGCTCCGAGACCGAGGCCGTGATGCACCTCGGCCCGACCTCGCAGGACTTCGCGGCGACGTTCGGGCTGGGGGCCACCGACGAGGGCATCGCCACAGTCGACGCGGACGGCGTGGCGCTGGCGGCCATCCAGGGGCTCCACGAACTCATCCAGGCCCAGGCCGAGGAGATCGCGCGGCTCCGTGCGGATATCGAGGCCCTCCGCGCCGATCGGTAATCGCTCCAACACGTCCCGCCCCCTGCACCCTTCCTCTTTCGACATGCGCCGCGCTCTTCCTCTGCTGGTCGCCCTGGCCGTCGCCGGTTCTGCCGAGGCCCAGTACTCGCTCCGCATCGCGACGCCCACCGCGGGCGCCAGCACGTCCGCCGGCGGCCCCTACACCCTCCGCGCCCTCGTCGGCGAGCCCGCCAGCGGGGGCAGCTCCGGCGGCGCCGCGGCCGGCGGCTTCGGCCTGCTAGCCGTCTCGCGCGGGGCCACCGGGACGGACGGCGGATCGGTCAGCGGTGAGCATAGCCCGGAGGATGTGCCCGACGCGTTCGCCATCGGAGTCCCGTACCCGAACCCGGCCACCCACGTAGCCACGGTCCGCATCCGGCTGCCATCCGCGGCGGAGGTCGAGGTGGCCGTCTACGACCTGCTGGGTCGGGAGGTCTCCCGCACGCGGGCCGCGCACGGCGCCGGGGAGCACGAGGCGCGGTTGGAGGTGGGACAGCTGGCGGCCGGCGTCTACGTGGTCCAGGTCGGCGCCCGCCTGCCGCAGGGCCCGCTGGCGCAGACGGCCCGCCTGGTGGTGGCGCGCTGAGCGTGCGGTGGCGCGCTGAGCGTGCGGTGGCGCGCTGAGCGTGCGGTGGCGCGCTGAGCGTGCGGTGGCGCGCTGAGCGTGCGGTGGCGCGCTGAGGGCGCCTACC
>JBCDLV010000451.1:0-2394 GCA_038744895.1 Bacteroidota bacterium
CGGAGTAGACGCCGTCGAGCTCCTCGAACGGCTTCTCCATGCACCAGAAGCAGCCGCCGGCGAACACGGCGGTGTCGGCCGCCGCCGGGTCGAGGGCCGTTCCGACCGTGGGGCCCGCTGGCGGACCGGGCTGGGTGGTAGAGCACCCCGCCGCGAGCGTCGTCAGGACGACGGCTGGGAGGGCGAGGACGAAGAGCAGACGGCGCATGGAGCGTTCCGAGGTGAGCCCTCTAGACGCCCGACACCCGGGTTGTATTCCATCGCTCACAGAATGTTAGAGTTCTGTGACCCCTGCGCCAGCAGGCGGCAGGGGGCGCCTGGTCTGGTCTACTGGCCCTCGTTCAGGCTCTGCGAGGTCCACACCAGAATGACGCCGCACCCCTCCCCTCGGCCGAGCTGGTTGTAGAAGGCTGGGATCTGCGCGGGCCCTCGGTACACCTCGATGGCGACCACGTCCTGCGCCGCGAGGCCGTCGATGTCCTCGCTCAAGAACGGGGAGTACGTCCCATCGAGGTAGACGGCCAGCTCGCAGGGACCGCCACTCCGTGTCGACGTTGCGACCCGCCCGGTCGAGGCGCCGAGGCCGCTCACACTTCGCGTGCGAACGGTGACACCCTGGACGCCCGTCAGCGCGTCGCCTAGCCGCGTCGGGTTCTTGCGTTCGATCTCCTCGCGCGTGAGGACGGACCCGATCCCGAGCCGCTCGCGCTCGAAGAACCCATCCAGCGCGAGCCGCGACCGGCTCAGGTCTCGGGCTTCCACGACCACCTCACCCAAGCCGAGCGGTGTGTCGGCGAGCTCCACGATGAGGCCCCACGGGCCCGGTGCATCCAACCGCGCCGCCAGCTGGCGCGTCTCCTTTCCGATGAACGACACGCGGACCCGGTAGCGTCCCGGCGCCATGCCCTCGATGACGGCCTCGCCGTCGGCATCGGTGCTTGCCCCTCGGTCGCCGACCAGCACGGTCGCGCCCGCGATGGGCTCGCCGTCGGTGGTCTGGACGCCGACGATGAAGGCGTCGTCCTGAGCTGCCGCGCCGACGGACAGCGCCAGGACGCAACACAGAATGGGAATGCAGCGCATGGGTCGAAGAGAGGAATGCATTGAGTCGCAAACGTGATACGCAGCATACCCGGCCTCCTGCAAGGCGCATTGGGGTCTCCGCTGGCGTACGCGTCTCGCCAGCAGGGTCGCGATGGCTGGAAGGCCGCAGGGTGTGATATCCCGGCGCCCCCTGGCGAGGGCCGCTCCCCGCCGGTGCGGACTACCCGCTAGCGAAGCTGTCCCGCCAGCGGGCGAGTCCAGAGCGAAGACGGCGCAGAGGCCACCGGGCACCCCGCGACCTAGCTTTGGCAGCCGTCCCCCGCTCAGCGCAATGGCCCTCGTCGCGATCGTCGGCCGCCCCAACGTGGGCAAGTCCACCCTGTTCAACCGGCTCACCGAGGAGCGCCGCGCCATCGTGGACGACCAGCCCGGCGTCACGCGCGATCGCCTCTTCGGGCAAGTCGAGTGGACCGGCCGTGAGTTCGACCTCGTCGACACCGGTGGCCTCGTGCCCCGCTCGGCGGAGCGGTTCGATGCGGCCATCCGCGAGCAAGTCATGCTCACGCTCGAAGAAGCCGACGTCATCCTGTTCGTCGTCGACACGACCGCGGGCATCTCTGACCTCGACGCCGAGGTCGCCGGTCTCCTCCGCCGCGCCGACCAGCCCGTGATCGTCGTGGCGAACAAGGCTGACAATCCGGAGCGCGCGCTGGAGGCGGCCGAGTTTTGGGGGCTCGGCTTCGAGCACATGTTCCCGCTCAGCGCCGTCAATGGCACGGGTACCGGAGACTTCCTCGACGCGGTCGTGGCTGCGCTGCCCGAGGAGCCCGACGCCGATGCTGAGAGCGACGCCCCGCGTATTGCGCTTCTCGGGCGTCCCAACGTGGGCAAGTCGTCGCTGGCGAACAAGCTCCTGGGCCGCACCCGCTCCATCGTGACGGAGGTCGCCGGCACCACACGCGACGCCGTGGATGCCCGGCTCGACTTCAAGGGTCGCGAGGTGGTTCTGGTCGATACCGCTGGGCTCCGCAAGAAGTCTCGGATCAAGGAGAACGTCGAGTTCTATTCGACTCTTCGCACGCAGCGGGCGCTCCAGACGTGCGACGTGGCCGTCGTCCTCGTCGACGCCGACCGCGGGCTGGAGTCGCAGGACGCGCGCGTCCTGCGCGAGGCCGAGCAAATGAAGAAGGGCCTCGTGATCGTGGTCAACAAGTGGGACCTCGTCGACAAGGAGACCAACACCGCGCGCGACATGGAGGCCGCGATCAAGGACCGTCTGGGCCTCCTCGACTTCGTGCCCGTCGTGTTCGCGTCGGCGCTGACGGGCCAGCGTGCCGAGAAGGTGCTGGA
>JBCDLV010000452.1:0-2393 GCA_038744895.1 Bacteroidota bacterium
GTCAGATCGTAGCCGCCGGTCGCAGCGTGCCCCGCTGGCGCTTGCTGTGTCGAGAGGCTCACCACAGGAGTCATCCTGAGCGGACGCGAAGGATCTCGACGCCAGCGGTGCTGTTCTTCGCGCCGGTCACAGAGGCCCAAGCCTATCCGCTGGGGTCCTTCGACTCGACTGCGCTCAGGATGACAGGACGGAGAGCTTCTCAACAGAGCAACCCGCTGGCGGACAAATCACCCGCTGGCGGATGACTCACTCGCCAGCGGGTCGTGCTACGCGTCGTCGCGGTCGTTGACGCGCGCCGGCGGCGACGTGGCCTCGACGGCCACCAGGTCCTCGGTGATGGCGTAGTGCCGGGTTGCGCCCTCGGGCACGAGGTAGCTGTCGCCGGGGCCGCAGGCGATCACGTCGTCGCCGACGTGGATCTCGACGCGGCCGGAGACCACGTAGCCCACGGTCTCGTACGGGCGCGTGTGCGGCTCGCCCTGCGTGCCCGCGGGCTCCTGCCAACGGCGGAGCGCGACGGACGTACCGGAGACGAGGTACTGCTGCCCCATCTCGCCGGTCGGCGAGGCGGAGGCGTCGATTTTCTTGACGGAGTGGTCGGTCATGAGAGGGAGAGGAGAAAGGACTCGTGGAATCCGGGCGCGGCCCGCGGGGTTTCTCCGCCGTGCCCTCTCTCCTCACGTACGACGTCGCCATCGTCGGCCTCGGGCCGGTCGGCGCGACGCTGTCGGCCCTGCTCGGCGAGCGGCGGGTGGTCGTCCTGGAGCGGGATACCGCGGCGCACACGCTTCCGCGCGCGGCCCACCTCGACGGGCACGCGCTCCAGATCCTCCGCTCCGCTGGCGTCGCGGTCGACGGGCGCCCCCTCGACGGGTTCGACCTCGTGGACCGGGATGGGCGGCTCCTCTTCCGAGGACGCCCTCGCGAGGCGCTCCCCGCTGGTGCCCCCGCCGGCCTGCTCGTCCACCAGCCGACGGTCGAGCGCGCACTGCGCCAGCGGCTGGCCGAGCTGGGCGTCGAGACGCGGCTCGGGCACACCGTCGAGTATATCCGCCAGCAGGACGACGGGGCCGTCGTGGCCGGGACCGGACCGGACGGGCCGTTCACGGTCGAGGCGCGGGTCGTGGTCGGGTGCGACGGCGCACGGAGCGTCGTCCGCGAGACCATCGGTGGGGCGCTACGCGGCGGAGGCTTCGAGCAGCCATGGCTCGTGGTGGACATCCTCGTCCGCAGGCCGCAGTCCCTGCCCGACCGCCTTCTCCAGATCGCCGACCCCGCGCGGCCGACGACCTACGTCCCCTTCGCCGATCCGCGCCGCCGCTGGGAGTTCAAGCTTCTTCCCGGCGAGGACCCCGACGCCCTGCGCCAGCCGGAGACGGTCCGCAAGCTGCTGGCGCCCCACGTCGACCCCGACGCCGTCGAGATCGAGCGTGCGGTGGTCTACACGTTCCACGACCTCGTCGCCACCCGCTGGCGGCGAGGCCCGCTGGCGATCGCAGGCGACGCGGCCCACCAGATGCCGCCGTTTCTAGGGCAAGGCCTCGGCGCTGGACTGCGCGACGTGGCTGCGCTGGCGCCTCGGCTGCTGGACATCCTCGACGGCGCGCCGCTCTCCGTGCTGGACGGCTACGGGTCCGAGCGCCAGCGGCACGTAGAATCCGTCGTTCGGCAGGCGGTCCGCCTGGGGCGGCTCGTGACGCTACCCGAGCCCTGGGCCGCGCTCCGCGACCGGACGCTCCGCGCGGCGCACCGCGCCGGCGGTCTTCACCGCCGCCTGCTGGACGTGCGAGGGTGAACAGCAGCGGAGCGCGTGGTCTCGGTATCCTTCGGCCCGTCTCCGCCCCGCTCATGGACATTCTCTCCGCGCCCGGCGCTCCGGCCGCCGTCGGCCCCTACAGCCACGCCGTGCGCGCGGGCTCGCTCCTCTTCTGCTCCGGCCAGGTGGCCCTCCACCCCGAGACCGGCGCCATGATCGGCGACGACGTGGAGGCCCAGACGCGGCAGGTATTCACCAACATCCGCGCGGTGCTGGCCACCGCTGGCGCCGGCCTGTCGGACGTGGTCAAGACGACGGTCTTCCTCGACACGATGGACGACTTCGGCGCCATGAACGCCGTCTACGCCGAGGCCTTCGGCGGTCACCGGCCGGCGCGGTCCACGGTGGCCGTAGACGGGCTTCCAAAGGGCGCCCTGGTCGAGATCGAAGTCATCGTCGAGGTCCGGTGAGCGAGGTCCGTCCCTTTTTCGAGCGGTACGCAGCGGCGTTCGAGGCGTACGACGCCGACGCCATCGCCAGGCAGTACGTGACGCCGTGCCTGTTCGTCCGCGACGCGGAGACGGTCGCCATCACGGACGCCGAGGGCGTGATCGAGAGCGTGCGCCAGCTGCTGGAC
>JBCDLV010000453.1:0-2386 GCA_038744895.1 Bacteroidota bacterium
CCGGCCAACATCGAGAACATCCGCGGTCAGATCGCGACCCTCGAGCAGCGGATCCGCACCGCCAGCGACCAACTCGTGAACGAGTCCATCGCAGCCGGTGGCGTCGATGCGGCAGCGGAAGGGCTCCCCCGGCTGGCGGCGCTCCGCGATCAGCTGACCGCGGCGGAGATCTCGCTCCGCGGCCTCCGGTCTCGGATCGGCATTCTCAATGGCAGGATCTCATCGCGTCGCGGCGAGCTGTCTCGCATCCCGGAGCAGTCCGTCGAGCTGGCACGGCTCGTCCGTGAACGGCAGAGCGCCGAGCGGCTGGCGCTCGGGCTAGACCAGCGGCTCCAGGAGGCTCGTGTGGCTGAGAGCGCCGAGCTGGGCTACGCCGAGATCGTTCGCGACGCCGACGTGCCCTACGGACCGGTGTCGCCCAACCGGCCCCGGACCACCCTGCTCGGCATTTTGCTCGGCCTCGGGCTGGGCATCGCACTCGCCGTCGGGCGTGCGCATCTCGACCAGCGGATCCGGAGGCCTGCCCAGCTCAAGGACCTCGGCTATCCGCTCTTGGGCGTCGTTCCGGACGTGGCAGAACTCGTCGACGAAGAGTTCGACGGTGCCGAGACCTTGGACGTCGGCGGGCGCAGCGTGGACACGCGCCTCGTCACCCTGCTCAACCCGATGTCGACCGCGGCCGAGTCGTTCCGAGGCCTCCGAACGAGCGTCCAGTTCTCGCGCCCCGATGCCGTCATCCAGACGATCCTCGTGACCAGCCCGAGCCCGTCGGAGGGCAAGAGCACGGTTGCGGCCAACCTGGCCGTGGTGATGGCCCAGTCGGGCCGACGCACCCTCCTGATCGACGGTGACCTCCGGCGTCCCAAGGTGGCCAAGCAGTTCGGCATGGCACGCTCGCCAGGCCTGACGGACTACCTCTCCGGAGCCGGCGTCCAACGTGACCTCACCGTCGCCGACGACCTCGATGTGCTCCCAGCCGGCTCGACGGTGCCCAACCCTGCCGAGCACCTTGGCTCCAAGTCGCTTCGGGACCTGCTCGGCGTGTTCAAAGAGGCCTACGATGTCGTGATCGTGGACGCACCGCCCGTGATGGCGGCGACCGATCCCGTCTTGCTCTCGACGCAGGTCGACGCTACGATCGTTGTCGCAGCGGCGGCCAGGACGAAGGACTTTGAGCTCCAGCACGCCGTCGAGGAAGTTCAGAGCGTGGGCGGCAAGGTGATCGGCGTGGTCCTCAACCGCTTCGACATTTCCAAGGAGTACGGATACCGCTACCAGTACGCCTACCGCTACGGGAAGAAGTACGCCTACGGCCACGACGCCGCATGACCTTGCCGCTGTTCTCTCGCCGCGTCCTGTGCGGCGCGTGTGCCCTCGTCCTTTGTCTGCCGGCGACCTCTGCGCAGGAGTTCGGTCGCATCGGAGACACCCAGGCGCAGGCGCCGGGCTACTTCTTCTTTGCCCGTGCCGGTGAGCCCGTCGTGGCCGTCACCGCCGTCGGCGCCGTCGGCGCCAGCGGGCTGTATCTCCTCGGGCAGGGCGCCCACGTCGGGGACCTGCTGGCGCTCGCCAGCGGGGTGCAGACGGCGCCCGCCAGCGGGGAGGAGCCGGTGGTGCGCCTCTACCGGGGGGGCACCGTATTCTACGAGGCTGGTCTGCGTAGCGTGTTCGGCCCGGATGCCGATCCTCCGGTTCTCCAGGACGACGACGTCGTAGAGGTGACGTCCCTCGTGACCTCTGCGCCGGGCTACTTCGTACACAACCGCCCAGGGGTGCCGCCCATTGTGGTGACCGCTGCTGGTGCGTTCGGGGCGCCGGGTCGCTACGTACTCGACGAGGGGTCCACAGTGGGAGACCTCGCTGCGCTCGCGGGAGGCGTCGCCGGATTCGTCCGCGACGTGGACCTGGAGGTGACGACGACCGTGCGCGTGTACCGCGGCGGCGGGATCACCTTCGAGTCCCCGCTGGCGGAGCTCTACGCGCGGCCGACGCCGGTTCTGCAACCCGGGGATGTCGTAGACCTGGACGTGGTGACGGAACAGCAGTCCTCGTTCACACTCCGAGATGCCCTCAGCATCATTACAACCATCGCGTCGGTGGGGCTTCTCGTGGAGCGGCTCGTCAACAACTGACCTGCGAACTCGCAATGGGAGGCCCTGCGCATCGCACATGGCGAGCGTTCACAGTCCGTGCTCGCTCAGAGAAGCGAGTCGCGGATCGGCTCTCTGCAGCTGGAATCGAAACGTTCCTCCCGCTTCGCCGTGCCCTCCGCCAATGGTCGGACCGCAAGAAATGGGTCGAGGTGCCTCTGTTTTCGGGCTACGTGTTTGCTCGCGTCGACGAGCGTGAGCGCCTGGTCGTCCTGGAGACGGAGGCCGTCGTCAAG
>JBCDLV010000454.1:0-2377 GCA_038744895.1 Bacteroidota bacterium
CATCGGCGACGACATCTCGGAGCCGCCCGCCCCGTTCGTCTACCGCGCCGACTACCCGGTCCTGCGGATGGTCAACCTCCCGCCGGACCCGTACCTGGTGCCGCCGGGGACCGAGCAGCAGGAGGCGTTCGACCGCCTCGCCGGCCGCGCGCAGAGCTAGACCGCCTCGGGGTCGGGACCCTCAAAAGCCGGAATCGTCATGAGTGTCCAGGAGATCGAAGCCGCCATCACGAAGCTGACGCCGGATCAACTCGCCGCTCTCGGCGCGTGGTTCGATGAGTACCGGGCCGATGCGTGGGACCGTCAGATCGAGGCAGACGCCGAGGCGGGCCGCCTCGACGGGCTGATCCGGGAAGCACAGGCTGAGATCGCTGCTGGTCGCACGCGCCCGCTTCCGTGACGCATCGCGCGACGGAGACCTTCTGGAAACGGTTCGAGGCGCTCCCAGAGCACGTCCAGAAGCTGGCGCGCAAAAACCACCGACTGCTGGAGGCCACCCCTCGTTACCCGTCACTCCACTTCAAGCCACTCGCAAACCAGGACCCGCCTCTGTGGTCTGTACGGGTTGGGCAGGACTACCGGGCACTCGCCATCGCAGAGGATGGCGTGATGTATTGGTTCTGGATCGGAACGCACGCCGAGTACGACTCGCTACTCTCCTGACCCGCCTCGGTGCGAAATCATGCCCGCCTCGGAGCCGACCTACCGATTCGATTTCTACGAGCGCGTCCGGATTGTGGGCGGCAAGCCGGGTCTCGCGCCTGTTCATGGTGAGATCGCTGTCGTGCTCGGTCGCTCTGGAGGAAGTAAAGAGCCAGGCTACGCTGTATCCGTTTACACAACAGGCGAATGCTGGGCTGTCACCGAAAGTGACCTCGAAGCAACCGGTGAGTTCGACCGGCGCGAGACGTTCTTTCCTGGAGACTCGGTGCGGGTCTCCGTCGACTCGGATGGCAGGGGTACCATCCTTTGAGTTGACACCCCGAGGCGGCTAGCGTGGGTAGCCGAACACCTGCACCCAGTGGTTGTCGACGAGCGCCGCGCCCACCTCGGCGAAGGCCGGGTCGTGGAGCTGCCGGCAGTGGCCCTCGCTCTGCTGCCAGTCCGTGACCACCTCGCCGATCGAGCGCTGGTAGCGCGCGAGGTTCTCGCCCACGACCGCCCAGTCGTAGCCCGTCCGGTCGACGCGCTCGCCCAGGCTCGACCCGTCGGACCCGGTGTGCCCGAAGTAGCCGTGCTCGGCCATGTCGGCGGCGTGGCCGCGGGCGGCCGACTCCAGCCGCTCGTCCCAGACGAGGGCCGGCGCCGGCGCCATCCGCTCGCCGCCGCAGACGCCGCCCTGCGCGCGGAGCGTGTTGACGGCCGTCAGCATCTCGGTCCAGGCGTCGGCGTCCGCCTCGGGGGCGAGGTCGACGCCGACCGAGTCGCAGGCCATCAGGAACAGGGCGCTGACGCCGAGGGCGAGGTGACGGGCGAGCATGGCAGACGCGGGTGTGCGTCCACCACATCGACGCCCCTCCGCGCCGTCTCAATCATCCACCTCATACCGACACGCGGGCGCGCTATGCCGCTCCGATTCGTCACGCTCCGGCGACGCCCGCCGCCGCGGGGCTACTCGACCACGAGCGCCACGCGGAAGGTCGAGCGCGCTGGCGACAGGCAGATCGAGTCGTCGCAGAGCGCGTAGCGGACCGCCCCCGTCACCTCGTGCGTGCCCGCGGCCACACCGGCCCCGAGGCGGAGCGGCTGCACGAAGCGCGCACGCCCGGCGAAGTAGGTGTAGTCCTCCTCGAACACCGGGTCGAACCGCGTCTGGGGCGTCCCCTGGCGGAGCGTCTGCGCCGCGACCCCGTCGGGGAGCGCGTCGAGCGTGAGCACGAACGGGATGCCGATCGGCGAGTCGGCCGCGTAGAGCCGCCAGCCCTCCGCGATCTGGGCGTCGAGGATCACGCGCGCCTCGGCGCCCGGGGCCGCCCGCTCGGCGCGCACGCGCCACTCGACGAGGTCGGCCGCCCGCGGCGGGGCCGCCCCGGGGAGCAGCGACTGCGCCTCGGCGGAGGCGGACAGGAGAAGGGCGACGGCGACAACGAGGCGGCGCATGGCGGGTCGGGAGGGCGGCGTCAGAACGCCGAGGCGGGGGCGGAAGTGCCCGGGCGCGGAGGTGCCCGAACGCAGAGCGGGGCGCCCCCGAGGAGGCGCCCCACTGGAAATCGACCGGACGAGGCCCGACTAGAGGGAGGCCTCCTCGGGGACGACCTTGACCTTGACCTCGGCCGTGAACTCGGGGTGCACGCGGACCGTCGCCGGGTAGACGCCCGTCACGCGGACGTCCTCCGACATCGTGATCTTGCGGCGGTCGATGTCGAACCCGACCGTC
>JBCDLV010000455.1:0-2376 GCA_038744895.1 Bacteroidota bacterium
ACAGCCGCCATGTAGATGCCGTCCACGTCGGGGCGCTCCTCGCGGTCCACCTTGATCGGCACGAAGGCCTCGTTGATGGCCCGCGCAGTCTCGGGGTCCTCGAACGACTCGTGCGCCATGACGTGGCACCAGTGGCACGTCGCGTAGCCGATGGAGAGAAACACCGGCACGTCGCGCCGCGCGGCCTCCTCGAACGCAGCATCTTCCCACGGCCACCAGTCGACGGGGTTGTCGGCGTGTTGGAGGAGATACGGGCTGGACGCGTCGGCGAGGCGGTTCATAGCACAGAGGGAAGGGTGAGCCAACGGCTGCCAATGCGCAGGGTGCCCGCTGGATAGCCGCGGTGTCCGGCATGTAGTCGCACCCGATTCGCCCGGTGGATGCCCGTCGTGACACCCTGCCTCTCGTTGTCCGATATCAGATCCACACACGGATGACGTACGGTCGCCTCGCTGCTCTCGCCACGGCCTTGACCGCCCTTGGCTCTCTCGTCGGGTTCCTCTCCACAGGATCCCTGTTCGCCGCGTGCGGCCTGCTGGCGGCTCCGATCCCGAGCCTCGTGGTGTTCGGACTTCTCCCCGAGCATGCAGACCGCACCATCGGCGACCCAGATACCGAGGAGGATCCCGCCCTGGCCGCTGGCCTCGACCACGCGCTCCGCCCGCCGCTGCCGGACCAGCAGCCTGCCGACGACGGCTCTTTCTTTGTCCCCGGCTGCCCACCGCTGGCGCCGAGCGAGCGAACAGCGCCTCCCTCCCGAGGCGACGGCCTCGTTCCGTTGGGGACACGCTCTCCTGGAGTTGGACAGAACCCGTCCCAGGCTGGGCTCGACAACGAGCGCCCGGACGCCAGGCTGTTGCCCTCCGCACAACCGTTCCCAACCCGACCATGACGCGCTTCCTGCTGTTCGCTGCTCTGACCCTGGCCGCATGCTCATCTCCGTTCGAGGGCGACTGGGAGGCCGCGCTCGACCGGGAGCTCACCGCTGGCGAACCGTACCGCGCGGTCGCTGCCCTGAACGCGGGCGCCGACGCCGGCGACATCCGCGCGATGAGTATGCTGGTGCAAGCGCACGAGCGCGGCTATCTCAGAGGCCCAAACGACGGAACCCAGCCCTACCAGGGGAAGCTGTACTTCCGGAGCCTTCCCGGCCAGCTGGCGCTGGCAGAGCGGCGGCTGAACCGCGCTCTGGAGGCCGGGCGCACCAGCGACGACCCGGAGGTCTTGCTGGATGTCGCCCGGGAGCTTGGAACGCCCGGCGTCTTCGTGTACACCCACGACGGGAGCGATGGCCTCACACTGGAGGAGGTCGAGACGGCCCGCGACATCTATCAGCGCATCCGGCACGCCGACCTGCCTCAGATGGGTCTCGCAGGCCTGGCGCGGGAGATCGGCGACTCGACGGCATGGGCAGGCCACGTCCAGGCTGCCGCCGCCGCTGGGGAGCCGCACGCGTGCGTGATGACGGTGTACCTGCTCGGCGACCGCCCAGACCAGTCGACGCCAGCGGGGTATGCGCGCTTCATCGATGAGATGGAGTCCTGCGCGGCGTCTCCCGGTGGACAGGATTGGGTCGGAGATGGCCTCCAGACGCTGGCATCCCACGCGGAGGAAGGCAACGACGCCGCCAGAGAGCTCCTCGACGGCCTTCGCGCGGAAGGCGTGTTCGAGCGCCACCCCCGGCTCGCCGACTTCGTCGCGTCCTGAGCGGAAGCGACTGCCCTCGGTTCACGCAGAGGTCTCCGGCCATGAAAGCAACCGCCCTCCTCCTGATCGCTTTTCTCGTCGGGTGCCGTCCGACCACAACCCAGGGCGCGTACCCCAGCGCGTACGAGGCCGCGCTTCTCGACCGAGATGGCGACCTCGCCACAGCCCTCCTCAAATCAGCCGCCAGCAGCGGCGACACCGGCGCGTTCAGAACGGTCGCAGACGCCGCAGCGACTGGGTTTTTGGTATCGCCTCGGGTTGGATCGTACCTGTACACCGGTGGCCTCGCCGCAGAGCCAGACAGCCAACTCACCTTTCGGCTGCTCCCTGGCGAGGGAGCTCTCATCGCCTATCGGTACAGGCGATCCCTCGACAAGGCCGCCGCCAGCGGAGAGCCCGACGCGCTCCTAGCGGTCGCAGAGACCCTTCTCGGGGCCCAGGCCCTCGTCGCCAGCGGGCAGCTCCGCAGTCTCGACCCTCTGGCGCCCGCAGAACTCGACTCTGCGCGACACATCTACGACCGGCTCACCGGGGCCGATGTGCCGCGTGTCCGCCTGGCCTGGATCGCCAGGGGTCTCGGCGACGAAGGTGCATTCGCACGGCACATCGCAGAGGGCATCGAAGCCGATGAACCCCTCGCCTGCCAGTTCCACGTGTGGCATACCGGCG
>JBCDLV010000456.1:0-2360 GCA_038744895.1 Bacteroidota bacterium
CGGCGCGCGGTCCAACGCCATGTCGGTTCAGACGGAATTGCAGGCCGACTGCCTGGCGGGCATCTGGACGCACCATGCCGCGGATGGCATCTCGCTGGACGAGTCCGACGTGCAAGTAGCCATCTCGGCCGCGGCTGCCGTCGGCGACGACAGCATCCAGCAGCAGTCGGGGGGCGTCGTGAGGCCCGAGTCGTTCACGCACGGATCCAGCCGCCAGCGGGTCAACGCCTTTCTGTCGGGCTTCCGAAGCGGCGACTACCGCGTCTGCTTCTCCTGACCGTCGGCTACCGCCCGCTGGCGCGGGCCACCGAGCCAGGCCACGGCGAGCCACAGATCCCGCTGGCGGCCGAAGGAAACCGTCCACGGGCCGGAGTCTCTCGCCTCTGCCGTCGCGACCCCTCGATGCGGCGAGGCCGCCGCGTCCAGCGCCAGCCGGACGGACTGAGTCCCAGCTCGAAAGCCGGTTCGCTGGCCCTTGAGCACCGCCTCCTTGAGGACCCACAGCAGCGTCTGGACCTCGTCGGTCGGCCCACCCAGTTGGTCGAGCAAGACATGCTCGTCCGGGCGGAGGATGCGAGTCCACAGGTCCGGCCGACGCGAGCCGATGCGTTCGAGGTCTACGCCGACTGGCCCACTGGCGACCGCCGCCAGCGCTGCGGGGTCTCCCCCACGCGACGTGTGCGCGATGGACACGTACAGGCCATCGACTTCTGGTGCGCCGTCGCCAGCGGTGACCAGTGGCACGTCTCGCGGACCGAGGCCCAGGCGCTCGGCGGCCAGGGTGCGGGCAGCCCAGCGGCCCAGCCGAGATTGCCGCTGGCGCAGGACGCTCCTGTACGCGGAGATGTGCCGATGCTCACGCGCTGGCAGGTAGACGGACCCTTCGTCGGCACCCTGAGCTAGACGCACGTCGACGCCGTTAGGCAGCGACCAGTCGGCAGCGTCGAGTGTTGTCACAGGATCTAGAGGCGCAGCACGTGATGGCTCTGTGACAACGTACATGCCCTGAGGACCAAGTCACGAGGCGCCGTAGTTTAGGGCTTTACCTATCCATACCTCGATGAGCGTCGTCCCAGTTCCTACCCGGCCGCGAACGGTCCCCTCTCCTATCCGGAGAGCCCGCTCCTCCTTCGAGGAGTTTATTTCCGAGTACCGCCAGCGGTTGTCGCATCTCTTCGGCACGCGCCACGACCTGGATCAGACCGGTGGTGACCGTGGGGTCGCTCCGTTCGTGCTCCACCGCTTCCGTGACGTGGACCCGCTCTCGGTCTATGTCCCCGAGGCGTACGGTGGGCGCGGCGGGTCGATCGGCCACAGCCTAACGGTTCTTGAGGAGACCAGCTACCACTCGCTCCCCCTCAGTCTCATCGTGGGCATCAACGGGGGTCTCTTTCTTCAGCCCGTCGCGAAGTACGCGACGCGAGATGCCAAAGAGCGCGTTCTAACGTCGTTCGTCCGAGACCGCAAGTTCGCTGGCCTGATGATTACCGAGCCTGACTACGGGTCGGAGGCACTCTCGATGGAGACGGCGTGGCGCGGGACGGATCGCGGGACGGTCAAGATCGAGGGCACCAAGCATTGGGCGGGCCTCACCGGCTGGGCGGATTACTGGCTCCTAACGGCGCGTCCCAGAACGTCCGACGGCGGGCTCCGACGTGATGTCGACTTTTTCATCGCCGACGCGAACGCCCCCGGCCAGCACGTCACCGTCGAAGAGTTCTACCCGAACCTCGGCCTGAAGATGATCCCGTACGGTCGCAACCGGGTCGATGTGGAGGTGCCTGAAGATCACCGCCTGGAGCCGACCTCCACGGGCGTCAAGATGATGCTGGACGTGCTTCACCGAAGCCGCCTCCAGATCCCCGGGATGGGCATGGGCTACCTGCGACGCATTTTCGACGAGGCACTCGATCACGCTCGCGAGCGATTCGTCGGGGGCAAGGCGCTGATCGACTACGACCAGGTCCGTGCCCGTCTGTCGAAGCTCCAAGCGTACGTGACCGGCACCGCCGCCATGTGCATGGAAACCGCGGGCTCCGCTGGCGTCGAACGCGACCTGTTCACGGACGGACTCAAGGCGAACGCGTTCAAGACCGTCGTCACCGACTGGATGCAGGACGCCGCGCAGTCGTTCCTGCAGCTGATGGGCGGCCAGGGCTACCGGGAGGATCACCTGGCGGGGCGCGCGCTCGTCGACAGTCGCCCGTACCAGATCTTCGAGGGCTCGAACGACATCCTCTACCAGCAGGTCACGGAGTCTGTGGTGAAGGCCATGCGCCGGCTCAAGCAGGTGCACCTGGGGGCGTACCTCCGGACCGAGCCCCTGACGGCTCGTGCCGCCTCCACCTTCGGCGACACGC
>JBCDLV010000457.1:0-2359 GCA_038744895.1 Bacteroidota bacterium
ATGTCGGCGACGATGGTTCGCAAGAGATCCACCGAGCCGTTCTCCGTCGGCTGGCGGAAGCTGTGGTCGGCCTCCCAGACGCGGTACGTCAGGTTGTCCTTGCCGCGCCGGATGAACGCGACGGCAGCCATGTCGAGGTTGGCGATGGGCGCCTTCTCGTCGAGCGTTCCGCCCGCGATGTAGATCGGCACGTCGAGTTGGAGCATCGCGTCGAGCGGGGGATTGTCGAGGAAGGAGTGCCATTTGAGCAGCGTCCCGCCGTAGTAGCTCGTGTCGGTCCGCGTGGGCTCGGCGTAGGTGGCGCGGAGATCGGCGTAGGCCTGCTCGATGTAGCGCTGGCCCTCGTCGAACGTCATCTCGCCCTCCGCCACGAGGCGCCGAAACTCGTAGACGAAGTCGAACGACATCGAGAGCGCGCCACCTGCGAGCACCGCGACGTGCGTGACTGCCGGGACCTCGACGGCCACCCACGGGGCGACATCGGCGCCCTCGGAATGCCCGACGGACAGAATGAGCGACGGATCGACCATTCCAAGATCCATGACGTGCTCGATGGCGAGTCGCGCCGCGGCGGTCCGCCAGTGGAGGCTGAGCCGCTCGGTGAACGCCGCCGGCGGCTCGGCGCGATTGTCGAAGTCCTCGATCCAGAACGGTGCCCCGGGCTTGCCGATCACGATGTAGTGCGCCTCTGGGACGTCGCGTGGATCCAGGAGAAGCGCGTTCCGGAGGGAGTCACGGGACCCCCAGTAGATCGGGTTGTACCCAGAGCCCTGGTGGTACACCACGAGCGGGAGCGTGCGTGTCGTGTCCGCAGGCCGCCCCGCCGTCGAGACGTAGAAGCTGACAGGCCCCGTCTCAGGCGTGTCCAGGTGGACGTGCGTGAAGCCGACGGACGCAGGGGTGATCGGCTGGGCGCTGGCGGCAGTGGAGAGGGCCACCAGGAGGAGAATCGAGCGCATCGGCACCGTGGGAAGACCCGGAAGCCTAGGATGCGCGCGCCGGTCCAATTGGACCAACCTGACCCTACGCGGTCACCAGCACGTTCCACTCGCGGGCGAGCGACCGCGCCGCTGGCGTTACGATCTGATCCGCCCGGACCTGGATCTGACGGCGCTTCAGCCGTGCCTGTCGGACGTCCGTCTCCGTGATCACCTTGGCGTCCAGGCGGGTGAGGCCGTCGTCCGCTGGCGGTGTCGGCGGGGAGAGGCTCACGCCGGGGAGCCAGCGCGCCGTCCCCGGCCGGCCGGCGCCGAGCCACAGCGCATGCTCGATGTGAGCGACCGGTGCAGGACCGATCTCGATAGGAACCGCCACGGCCACGGCGCCGAGGCCGAGGACAGCCGTCTCAGAGAGGCCCCACGCGCGGACGATTCCCTCGGGAAGCACGAGCCGCGACTGAGCCACCGCCGCCTGGACCGGACCGATGGCCCCCACGAGCCCGCGCAGCGCAACCGAGCCCTCGACATGGACGGTCGCATCCACGACCAGCGCCAGCGGGTCGCCGACCTCGACAGGTACCCATGCCACAACCTCTCCGCGGTGAACGACCTCCACCTGTGCCGACGAGGTCAGCCGCGCCCCCTCGCCGAACAGCGTCGCCAGCTGGCGCGTCGGCACGACGGCGCGCGACGCCAGCGGGCGGACGGGGATGGTGTCGGGCCTCACGCCTCGCGCCCCGGCAGGAAGCGGGCCTCCACGTCGGCGATCTTCTGAACGCGGCGCGCGTGGCGTCCGCCCTCGAAGTCGGTCGCGAGGAACTCGGTCAGGATGCGCTTGCAGGACTCGATCCCCATCGTGCGGCTGCCCAGCGTGAGCACATTGGCGTCGTTGTGCGCGCGGGCGTTGAACGCCGAGAACACGTCGGGGCAGAGCGCGGCCCGAACGCCGGGCACCTTGTTGCACACCATCGCCGACCCGACGCCGACGCCGTCGATCATGAGTCCGCGGGCGGTCTGGCCGAGATGGACGGATCGCGCGACCGCGTACGCGAAGTCGGGATAGTCCACGCTGTCGCCGGAGGTCGTGCCGAGGTCGGTGACGGTCCACCCCTGCTGGCGGGCGTGCTCAGCGAGCGCGTCCTTGAGGTCGAAGCCCGCGTGGTCGCAGCCAATGGCCAGCGTGTGCTCCATTGGCGCCCGGCGTGCCGGCTCTGTTGGACGGGGGGCGGTGGCGCCGGAGGCGGGGACGAGTTGAAGCCCGCGCTCCCGGGCCGTGTCGTGCGCCAGCGCCGTCACGATCGCGCCAGCGGGGACCGCCAGCTGGCGTCGCCCGGCGGCGAGTGCGTCGAGGACGGTGCGTTCGGAGACGAGGCGTGGCATGGGGGAAGCTCGCTCCGCTCGCGGGGGGTGGGAGAGGGAAA
>JBCDLV010000458.1:0-2356 GCA_038744895.1 Bacteroidota bacterium
GGCACCACGGCCCGCAGGCCCGTCTCGTCGAGGATGGCCGTCGGCAGCTCTGCGCAGACGAACAGGGCGCTGCCGGAGAGCACCGCCAGGCCCCCGCTGGCGTCGACGCCGACGGTCAGAGGCGAGGTGGGCTCGGCACGACACAGCGGCTCCTCGACGCCGTCGAGGCGGATTCGGCCGGGCGCAGGCCCGGTCAGGGTGATCCCCGCCTCGGTGATCGCGCTCCCCGCCGGCAGGTCGATGCCGAACGCACCGGTTGTCCCGATCGGCCCCATGAGCGCGTCGTCGGGCGCAAACCGCCACGCGACGACCTCGCCGCCGAGGGTGGCTCCCTGCAGTCGGGCGCCGTCCGGCAGCTCCACGCGCCCGGCGACGACGGCGCCGGTCCCTAGATCGACCGTGGCCCCCGCCAGCCGGGCGGCTAGGGTCTCGCTGTTGTCGACGAAGCGGACATCCGCTCGGATGTTGGCACCGATCGCGGCGTCGATAGCGCCATCGGGGAGGCGCGTGCCCGCCGCGGTCGAGTCGGGCGTCAGGATGCGAGCAGCCAGGACGGGACTCTCAGCCGGGAACGCCCAGATCACCGGCGTCGGCGTGTCGTCTGCCGGCGGCGGGACGGCCTGCTGGCGGCCGAGCACGGAGAAGCCCGACGGTGTGAGGCGCGCGAACGGCTCGCCCGGCTCGAACGCGTCGGCCCGGTTGAGGAACGTGACGGCTCCCGAGACGACGCCGAACGGCTCGCCACCGAGTGCGAAGTCGCGCGTGAACACGAGGTCGTAGGTGGCGTCCACGATGCCCGGCAGCCGGAGGTACCCCACCACGTTCGGATCGGTGGTGTTGCCGCTGGGTCCGTCGTTGACGAGGCCTGCTGGCGTAATCCTCGGCCGGCGCCCGACGCTGAACGTGACGCCGTCGATCCCCCCTGTCAGGTCTCCCGTCTCGACGGCCCGCCAGTCCGTGAGGAGGCAGTCGGTCACGCACCCCTCCTCGTACTGCGCGTTGAGCGAGAACAGCCGCTCGAACCGGACGAACCCGTCGAGCACCGTTCCAGCGTCCAGGTCCAACCGCGCCCCATCGCTGCCGACGAACGCGAGGCGCATCGAGAGGTCGCCGAGGTCGGCCTGGCCCGCGCCGTCCACGAGCAGGCCGTCAGGCGCCTCTGCCTGATCCGTGCCGGTCAGGTCCGCACGCAGGATCGGGTCGCCAGCGGGGAACGACCAGACCACCGGCTCCGCTGGCGGGTCGTCCGGGAACGGATCGGCGTCGGCAGACGGCGCAACGGCGAACGTGCGGAGCCGGCTGAGGCCTTCGCCGCGGCCGATGGGGTCTCCGTCCAGCAGGCTCTGGACCTGCCACACGAACCCGACCGCGCCCGGCACGTCGTCGAGCGGCTCGTCGGACGGGAGGTAGAGATAGCTCGTCGTCGGAACTTCGACGTCGAGGACCTCGGGGTTGCCGGCCATGGCGCCAGCGGGGTCCTGCCCCACGAAGAGCGGCCGCACGACCAGGCGGTAGGCGACGAGGCCGGCAGGGACCTGCACGGGCGTCCACGCGAACTGGAGCGCCGCCGGATCGATCTCCTGGCCGTCGGCAGGCGACACGAGCGTCGGCGGATCGGGCTGGAGGATGGTGAGCGTCTGGCACCGCTCGCCGCCCAGCGTCACGTTAGCGCCTGCGTCGTCGAGCACGCGGACGCACAGCCGGTAGATGTCTTCCGGGATGCCGTCGCGGGCCATCTCGTCCTCGATCCCGCTGGCGACGGTCAGTGCGGCGTCGGAGACCACCTCGTCCCACAGAAACGGCCGCGCCTCTCCGAATCCGAGGTCGAAGCGCGGGTGCGCCGGGTTGGTCACCTGCGTGCGGGCGATCTCGCCGCGCTGCGTGCCGGTGAGCGTCGCGTCGAGGCGGAGATCGAAGAGATCGTCGTTGGTCGTGTTGGTCAGGATGACCTGCACGATCGCCGGGTTCGACTCCCACTCGTCGAGGCGAGACGGCATGTTCGAGGCCGCCGGCAGAATGAGTTGCACGTCCACCTGCGCGCTGACGGGAACCGCCAGCAGGGCGAGAAGGGCGATGCAGCGCGACGCCGCTGGCGATCTGAGAAGCCGGGCGCAGCCCGGAGGAGGCCTGTCAAACACAGCCTAAAGCGAGAGCGAGTACGAGAACCGGGTGAGGACCTCCGAGAAGCCGTCGGACCCGTTCCGCGTCACGCCGTAGTCGAAGGCGCGCAGTTGGGCGCTGGCTTCGAGCCGATGCCGGCGGGTGACGCGGTAGCTCAGCCGGAGGCGGCTCTGGAGGCCCCGGTCGGTCGCCGTCGTCTCGGTCTGGTTGACGCTGACGGAGAGGGACGTCCGCA
>JBCDLV010000459.1:0-2347 GCA_038744895.1 Bacteroidota bacterium
ACAGCGGCTACGACCCTGAGACGAACGTCGCTGGCCAGTCGACGGGCGTCCGCGGCTACGACTTCGTCGAGGTCCCGATCCCACGGACCTTCGGCGTCACCCTCCGTGCCACCCTTTAGCCTCGCGCCTTCCATGACTACGACCATGAACCGGGCGCGACGCGCCATCTTTACTCTTCTTCTCCCGATGGCTCTTGTGGCTCCGCTGGCGCTGACCGCCAGCGGGTGCGACTTGACCGTCGAGGACACCAATGCCACGACGGAGGACGACGCCTTCGGTACACGTGCGGGCCTACTCGCTGCCGTCGTCGGCCTCCAGAGCCAGTACAACCAGCGCTACTTCGACACCTGGGTCATTTCATCTGGGATCACATCGCGCGAGTTGGCCGCAGACAACACGTTCGCCAATCTCCTCGACCTGGAGGCCGGTGGCCCTGGGCTCGACCCGGCGAATGCGAACGTGACCAACTACTTCCGTGAGATGTACCAGACGATCTCGACGGCAGATGCGATCATCGATGGCGCCGCCTCGACCGAGGGCCTCGAGGATGATCTCCGTGCCAGCCTCACAGCGGTCGCCCAGTTCTACAAAGCTGCTGCCATCGGCGCCCTCGCCCTCGGCTTCACGGATGTCGCCTTGGAGACGAACGAGGAGAACCAGGGGGTGTATTCGTCACGGGACGCCGCGCTAGCGGAGGCGGTATCGCTTCTCCAGGCAGCCGAGTCCGGGCTCGCGGGCGGTGTCTCTGGCGCACTCCCCGTGCCTGCTGAGTTCGACCTGGTCAACTCGGTCCGAGCGTACCTGGCACGGTTTGCCCTCTACGCGGGCGACTTCTCGACGGCCTCATCGGCCGCAGGTCGTGTGGACCCATCGGTGACGTCGACGTTCGCGTTCTCGGCAACGGAGGGCAACCCGCTCTACGAAGCCATCTCTCCTGCCCTCGGCCAGCCGAGCTTCGCTGTCCGCGATGATCTCGGCCTCGAAACGGTGGTCTCGGGCGATGGGCGCATCGACACGTTCACGGAGACCAACGAAGACACCAGCGTAAACGGGTTCCCCATCGAGACGGCCACGGGGTTCATCGCGTCCGGTCTCGCCACCTCGATTCCGGTCTACGTACCGGATGAGATGGTCCTCATCCAAGCGGAGGCGGCCGTGCGCGACGGGCAAACGGCTGCCGCTGTCGCATTCATCAACCAGGTCAGGACCGACGCGGACGACCCCTTCGGGCTTGCCGCCAACCTCCCCCCGTACACTGGACCGACGGACCAGGCCTCACTGCTCCAGGAGATTTTCTACAACCGCTCAGTGGAGCTCTACCTCCAAGGCCTTCGGCTACCGGACCAACGACGGTTCGGGCTTGGCACCCCAGACCCGACAAACTCCTTCTCGAGAACGCGGGATTTTTACCCGTTCCCACAACAGGAGCGTCTAGCCAACCCGGACAACACGCCAGCGGACCCCTCGATCTGACGCCGTTCTGAACGGATCCCGGCAGACCCCACTGGATGCATCCGGTGGGGTCTCTCCGTTTTTGGCCTTCTCGCTGCCCAGTAGGTAGCCTACTAGAGATCCCCACGGGCCCGAGGCGCAGCTCTCCCGGGCTGCGACCATGCGCATCGTTCTCGCCGCCCTCCTCATCCTGGCTGCCCCCGCTGGCGCCCAGGGCCTCCGCGCCAGCGGGCCGCCCACCGTCCTCCTCGACGACGACGAGCCCGCCATGCGTCCCGCCTGGTCGCCCGACGGCACGCGCCTCGCGTTCACGCGCGACCGCTACACCGGCGTCTGGATCGTTTCGACCGCTGGCGATGTCCGCCAGCTGAGCGGCGCGCCCGCGGCAGGCTTTGGGTTCGCGTGGTCGCCGGATGGCTCCGCGTTGGCCGTACGAGAGGCCCGCTACAACGGCCCCAACCGGAGCGACGCGCTCGTGGTGCTCGGTGTAGACGGCACTCGGTCAGAGCTCACCCGCTGGCGTACCTCCGCACCGGGGCTGCCGCGCTGGGCCGGGGATGCGCACGTGGTCTCGCTGCGGGACGAAACGCTCGACGTGCTCGCCGTCCGCGACGACGCCCGCGTGGTGCCCGCCTCCGCCGTGGCGCTGAGCCCGCCCGACGGGCGCCTCGCGCTGGCAGCACCCGGCAGCGGGACAGTCGAGTGGCTCGCGCCCCTCGGCGATGTCCAGGTCCTCAACGTGACGCCGTCGCCAGACGGGCAGCGCATCGCCTTCGAGGTCTACGGCGGCAACCTGTTCGTCGTGGACCGCGATGGAAGCGGCCTCCGCGACCTGGGTCCCGGTGGCCGTCCCTCGTGGTCGCCTGGCGGCGAGTGGATCGCGGTCATGGTCTCC
>JBCDLV010000460.1:0-2335 GCA_038744895.1 Bacteroidota bacterium
ACGAAGCGCTGGCACGCGCTTTGGGAAGGGGTCGGTCGTCCCCCCGATTCCTCGTGCACGCTCTGAGCGTACAGACTCCATCGAACCCGCCTCCGCATGCCGTGCGGGAGTCGGTGCACCGTGCAGTCCACGAGATGGGAACCGTCTCTGGCGCGTTCGCGAGCGCCCCGTGTGCGTTCCGACCCCTAGACGCGTCGGAAGCGGACTTCCTGAGCCCACGCCAGCCCTCCGTTGGCACCGGCTGCTGGGTGCTCGTGACCATCAGCGGATCGTCCGAGGCCGATCACCAGGCCCACCTCCGTGAGCGCTCGCGGACGGCCGCCCAGCGCTTCCTGCTCACACTCGCCTGTGAGGGGATCCAGGCCGAGTGGGTCGCCGATCCTCCCGATGCCGCGGAGCTGCGCGCGGGTGGGATTCCGATGGGGCGCGAAGAAGCGATCGGGCTGATCTGGTGCACCGAGGAGTGAGCGCGAGCCCACCGAGATCCCAGCGTTCGGCGTAACGTCCGGCGGATCTCGACTCCGCTCCGTGTCCCGTCTCGCTCGTCTTCTGCTCGCCGGCGTGCTGCTCGCGGGTGCCGTCTACGCCCAGGTCGCGGCCGACTCCGCTGGCGCGCCAGCGGATACCGTCGCGCTGGCCGATTCGCTCGCCGTCGCGGCCGACACAGCGGCGGCGGACGCCGTGGTCGTGCTCTCCGATTCGGCAGCCGCTCAGCTCGACTCCGCCGCGGTCGCTGCCCTCGCAGACACTGCCACGACGGTCGCCGACGTTCTGAGCGAAGGCGAGGACGTGGATCTCCTCGGGCGCGTTCTCTTTCAGATCTACGGCGGCCTCGGCGAGGTCACCATCGGAGACCGGGCCCTGCGCCTCTCAGCCCGGCTGGCGGAGCTGGCCCAGAGCCGTGAGGTCTCGCCCGACGGCCTCCGTGTGATCGACGGCAACACGCTCACCACGATCACGCTCGGCGAGCTCATCGTGATGAGTGTCACCGACGACGACGCCGTCGCACTGGGTCTCGATCGCGCCGCTGCCGCCACGCAGTACCGCCAGCAGATCGTGGACGCCGTCGTGGAGTACCGCGAACAGGCCACGATCCAGGGCGTGCTCCGAGGACTCGGGTGGTCGGCTCTGGCGTTTCTGCTGCTGATCCTCGCGCTTCGTGCACTCAAGAGGGTGTACGCCTGGATCGGCGTACGCACGGCGCCACTCCGAAGGCTCTACCTGCGCAGCTTCCGGATCGGGACGCTGGAGGTCATCGGGAAGGACCAGGTGGCCCGGTTCGGCCGCGCGCTGACCGCGATGTCGCGCCTGGCGATCTCGCTGGTGCTGGTCTACACCTTCCTGACGTTTGCCTTCGGGCAGTTCGTCTGGACCCAGAGCTGGGCCGAGAACCTCCTGGACGCGGCGCTCTCCCCGCTGCGCTCGCTCGGGTCGATGCTACTGGCGTCGATCGACAACGTGATCGCGATCCTGGTCACCCTGGCCGTGGTGCGGTACACGATCCGCGTCTCGGACTACCTCTTCACGCGCGTGGCGCGCGGCGAGGCCGAGCTGGCAGGCCTCCACGCCGAGCTGGCGGACCCGACCCGAAAGATCGTCAAGTTCCTCCTCATCGTCATCGGCGTGATGCTGATCTACGGCTACACGCCGATCGCCGACAACCGCGCCTTCCAGGGGCTAACGGTCTTTTTCGGGCTCCTCATCTCGCTCGGCTCCACGACGGCCATCGCCAACATGGTCGCGGGCATCGTCCTGACGTACACACGCGCATTTCGCGTGGGCGACCGCGTCCGCATCGGCGAGGCCTTCGGCGACGTGGTCGAGAAGAGCTTCCTGGTCACGCGCATCCGGACGACGAAGAACGAGGACATCTCGGTGCCCAACGCCAACGTGCTCTCCAACCACATCGTCAACTACTCGGCGATGGCGCGCGAGGGGTCCGGCGTGATCCTCCACACCGAGGTCACGATCGGCTACGACGTGCCGTGGCCCCAGGTGCACGCGCTCCTGATCCAGGCGGCCCGAGACACCGCTGGCGTGGAGTCGGAGCCCGAGCCGTTCGTCCTACAGACCGCCCTCGGCGACTTCTCGGTGGCCTACCAGCTCAACGCCTACACGCGTGAGGTGACGCGCATGTCGAGGCTCTACAGCGACATCCACCAGCACATCCAGGACCGCTTCGCCGAGGCCGGCATCGAGGTCCTCAGCCCGACCTACGAGGCCCGCCGCGACGGCCCCTCGACGGTCCCCGACTGGGACGCCGTCCGCGACGCGGAGGCCCGGTTCGTCGCCACGGCTCCCGTTCGCGAGACCGACGGCGCCGACGCCATGCCAG
>JBCDLV010000461.1:0-2329 GCA_038744895.1 Bacteroidota bacterium
CGCGAGCGCCGAGGCCGCGAACGCCGACACGCGCTGGGTGGCCCGACCGTCGGTCTCGAAGAGTCCTCGGGCGCACGCCGCGACGATCACCCCCCCGCGGGCAACCAGAGCGGAGCAGACGCCAGCCGTCAGCGGCGCCAGCACAAACCGGCCGGCCTCGCGTTCGAGGAATAGCCCGTTGGAGGTCGCCACGACTCTGCGCTCTCCTACCTGGTCGACGTCGAGGATGACGCCGCGGAGGCCCTCCGCCTCGGCGAACTGGCGGATGGCCTGCGGCGCACCGATCCGCACGAGCCCCTCTTCGCTCCCGACCCAGATGCCGCCTTCCTGGTCCAAACGGACGGCGCGCGGCGTGGCGTCAGGCAGGCCCGTCTCGGCGGTGAGGCGGGCGTGGAGCCTCCCGTCTGGCCGCAGCAGAACCAACCCGCCCCCCTCGGTCGTGAGCGCCAGCAGCCCGTCGGCCCAGGCTGCGTCCTCCACGCGGGCTGGGAACCGGGCCAGGATGGCGTCCGCCTCTGTGGGGCGCCTCGTGAAGCGGCTGCCCACGACCTGCCAGATTCCTCGCTCAGTGATGGCGAGCAGGTCGGCGGATTCGGGGCCCTGAACCACGGACACCGGACCCGGTCGTCGAAAGGCGTCCGCGCCCGGCACTGGCTCCAGGCGATCGCCTCGGAGGCGGAGGAGCCCCCGGTCGCCATCGTGAACGTAGACGGTCTCGTCCGCGATCGACACGGTCATCGCGGATTCGGACCGCCAGCGGCGCGGCGGCGCGGTCTCGGACCAGCGCACGAGCTGGCGCTCGGTCGCGACGTACACGGTCTCACCGACGGCATGAACCGAGCGGACGTACCCCGTCGGCCGCATCGCCTCGGGGAGGTGAGGCAGCAGCGACACAAAGGCACGGTGCCCGGTCGAGTCGCTCCCGATCCATCCCACGTCGCCGTCCCCTCCGGCCCACACACGCCCCCGGGCGTCGACGGCGAGAGTTGCGGATCGGGTCGAGGTGCCGACCCGCGCGCGACCCCACCGTACGCCGTCGAAGACCCCGACTCCGCGTCCGCTGGCGACGTAGATGACGCCGTCCGGCCCCTGCACGATGTCGTTGATCGGAGCCGTCACAGTCTGGCTCTCGATCTCGACGGAGCGGACGATCAGCCGCCCCGCCTCCTGCGCGTTCGCAGCCACCGCTGCGAACACGATCAGAGCACAACCGAGGGACCTACGCACGGCACGTGGGGTGACGGCCGGAAGGTATCTGCGATCCACCCTGAGTCGTCCGGAGCTCAACCGGGGCCGAACGTGGTGTGCGCGGTCCGCTTGGTGTCGCCTCGACCTGCAGTACTCGTCCCCGCCCGAGCTCTGCGTAGGGGGCGGCCTCATCTCATCACCCGCTGGCGGAGCCGGTCCGCCAGCGGGGCATCGGGTTACCGGACGATGGTGAGCGAGCGGACCTCGGAGAGCCCAGGGCCGTCGGCGCGGAGGAGATAGCTGCCTGGCGCGAGACGCCCGCTCGGGAGATCGGTGCGGAGTTCGCCCGCGCTGGCCGTGCCATCGTGAAGACGAGCGACCTCGCGGCCGAGTGCGTCGTAGATCGCGACACGTACGTCGCCAGCCTCGGGGAGGGTGAGCGATACCGCCAGCGCACCTGCGGACGGATTCGGCCACACCGAGAGCTCCGGTCGGAGCGCATCGTCGTCAGTCGAGACGGCATTCCCGAGGGAGACGCGGAGGGCGAACCGGCCAGTGAGGTCCTCGGACGATCCGATGGTGATGATCACCGGCGCGTCTGGCGTGAGCGCGCTGCTGGCGGTGCCGTCGAGGACCTCGACGAGGACCGGGCGCGGCCCGAGATCCGCGAGCGCTTGATCGAGCGCGAACGAGTACGATCCTCCCTGAGGAACATCCACCGCCAGCGGGACCGTGACGGGTCCGCTCTCCAGGTCCAGGCCGGCGAGCGCAGCGAACACGCTCGGCAGATCGGTCTCGGCATCCACCACGAGCGCGCCAGCGGTCGCGCCGAGCGGGCTCGCCACGTCGAACGTGTCAAACGGATCGAGGCCGTCGGAGCCGATCCCAAACCGCAGCGCGAACGTGTCGCCCGATGCGGCAGGCCGGGTGCCACTTGTCGACGCGCCAGCAGTCGCCGACTGGAACGTGACGACGACCGCCGCCTCACCGTCCGTTGGAGCGAAGGGGGCATTGGTTAGCGAGACGCCGTCGGCGACGGTGTCCGAGACGTCGAACGTCGCGCGGACGTCCGACGCGTCGCCCGTCGGCGTGGCCTGTGCGATGACTACCTCGAAGGGACCGAGGACGCCGTCGCTGTCCA
>JBCDLV010000462.1:0-2317 GCA_038744895.1 Bacteroidota bacterium
ACCGAGAGCTTCCCAACGTGCCACCGTCTGCCCACGGATTCCAGGCGTTTGGGCTGCGCTGCTCGGCATGTCCTCGGTTGTCTCTACGCTCGCTGTCGGTGCGCTCGGGTTGGTCTCGGGGGCGTTCTACGGACTGAACGTGCTGATCGGCATCGCGTGGAAGGCGGTGTCAGGATGCCACCCCTCGAATCCCGACCTCGTCCTGATCGTGGTGATGCTTTCGGTCTCTCTGTCGGCAAGCCTCAGGCTCGTCCTGCTGGCGTCACTCCGCCTGCAGGTGAGTGCCCACGCAGCGCCCTTACCTAGCGTCTCAGTCCACGCGCTCCTGCTGGCGCTCGCGTACGGCATGTTGGTCTAGTCGGCATCCCGGATGTCTCGCACGACGGATTCATGGCCCTGGGTCGACGCCAGTAGGATTCCCCCTTCGCTACCCCAGCCGACGCATCCCCGCTGGCGCCCGCGGGGACGAGGCTATTCGTCGGACACCGTGACGGTGCGCGTCACCACGTGATCGCCGGTTCGCACGCGGATCGTGTAGCGCCCACCGGGCACGTCTGAGGCGTCCCAGCGGACGCGCGTCTCGCCTCGCTGCACGCCATCCAGCAGCGTGACCACGTGGCCACCGGAGGGACGGAGCACATCGATGGTGACGTGCGCGGGCGTGTCCACGCGGAGGCGGAAGGTCGCCATACCCCGCACGGGGATGGAGCCGATCACGTCGAACTGAAGCGGCGCGGGCCCTGCATCCGTAGCCGCCGTCGCAAACGGGTTGGCCCAGCGCGGGTCGGTCGCCATCGTAGTGTCGCTGAGCGTGTGGAGGAAGGCCACCAGGGCCTCCCGATCCTCGGCGCTAAAGTTCATGCGCAGCGGCTGGCCGTCGCGCCCTCGCAGGCGAAGGTCGAGAGCCGGACTGGCGTGCATCCCGCTGTCGTAGTGCTCGACCACTTCCTCGAGGGTCTCGAACCGCCCGTCGTGCATGTAGGGCGCGGTGAGCCCGATGTTTCGAAGCGAGACGATCTTGAACCGTCCGTTGCCCGAACCGGGGTCGGTCACCGTCGAGTCCAAGCCGTTGCCGGTCGGCTGCTTGCCCATGAAGAGGTCGCCGACGTGGCACTGCTCGCACCGCCCTGGCCCGAAGAACAGCTCCAGCCCTCGGTTCTCCTGCTCCGTCAGGCTCGCCAGCGGGCGTCCGGGGGCTCCGCCTTGTGCCTGTCGCGCAGCGTCGTAGCGCGAGTTGGAGGCCACGATGGAGCGGATGAACTGCGCGAGCGCACGCGACACGCGGTCCGGTTTCACCTCGGGCGTGCCGAACGCATCATCGAATAGGGCCGGGTAGAATGCCGTCGATGCCAGCCGAGCGGTGAGTTCGTCCAGCGTCATGCCCATCTCGATCGGGTCCTGGATCGGTTCCAGGGCCAGCGCCTCCAGCGTCTGGGCGCGCTCGTCCCAGAAGAACTGGCGGTTGCGGTCGAACCGGGCGAAGGCCAGCGCCATGGAGTTGCGCGTCGTGTGGCGCCCCTCGAACCCCGCGCTCACGCGGCCCGGGTCCGAGAACCCGTGCTCCTGGCGGTGACACGTAGCGCACGACACTGTCTGGTTGAGCGACAGGCGCACGTCGTAGAACAGCACGCGCCCCAGTGTCGCGCCTGCGTCCGTGATCGGATTGTCCGCTGGCGTGGTGTCCCACTGCCGGATCTCGTGGACGTCGAGGTAGTCGGGCAGGCCGATATCCTCATACGCGTACGGAACCGAGGGCAGCGTGGGTGTCTCGCCCGCATAAACGGGGAACTGCGCGCCAGTGGACGTTCCGCTCACCCGTGCCGCAAACGCACCTCCGACCACGATCAGCGCGCCCATCGCCAAGATCGTGGACCGGATCATATCGAGAGGTGAGGACGGCGGAGGAGGAACGTCAAGATGCACACGAACGGCCTACGCACCAGATGTCGTGTTGTTTTTTTCGCTCTGCAGCCGGCAAGAGGTGAGGCCAGGCGGGCCTGCAGACGATCGGAATGCCCTGGAGTAGACATCGCTTGTCCTCCGGTCGCAACCACCTTGTGACGTCTCCGTAGCGGACGCCTCCACCCAAGCGACGGATGTCGAAGACCGACCTCGCCTTTCTCGCCCTGCACGTGGCTGTTCTCATGATGTCGGCCATCGGCATCGCGGCCTACGACGCGGACCCTCTGTCGGTCGCGGCGCTCCTCTCGGTCGGCCTGACGCTTATTTCCGGATGGCGCATTCTCAAGCAGAATCGCACTCCCGAGAGGCGCCGCGAGCCACAAGACGTATCGGTCGACGCGATGGACGCTCGGAC
>JBCDLV010000463.1:0-2281 GCA_038744895.1 Bacteroidota bacterium
CGATCTCCGACGTGCTCGGGCTCGCGTTCAAGCTGTTCGACCCCGAGAATCTGCTCGGCAAGGGCGAGGAGTTGGGCATCACATGCGCGCTGGTCCCCACGACGACCGAGGGCGTGGTGCTCGGCAAGCGGCACGACCCGCTCGGCGTTCCGTTCTGGAACTGCCCGACCGAGGGCTACGACGTGGTCGTCCCGTTGGAGGAGGCCGTCATCGGCGGCGTCGAGGGCTGCGGCAAGGGCTGGCGGATGCTGATGCAGTCGCTGGCGGCCGGCCGAGGCATCTCGCTCCCGGCGAGCGCCACCGCTGGCGTTCAGCAGGCAGCCCGGATGGCAGGCGCCCACGCGCTCATCCGCAAGCAGTTTGGCCTGTCGATCGGCAAGTTCGAGGGTATCGAAGAGCCGCTGGCGCGGATCGGCGGTTGGGCCTACACGATGGAGGCGGCCCGTCGCTACACGAACGGCGGCCTCGACCAGGGCGCGGCGCCAGCGGTCGTGACGGCCATGATGAAGTACAACACCACCGAGCTGTTCCGGAAGGCGGTCAACGACGCCATGGACATCCTCGGTGGCAACGCCATCAGCCGCGGTCCGCGCAACCCCATCGCCAGCGCGTACGCCGGGCTGCCGGTCAGCATCACGGTCGAGGGCGCCAACATCCTGACGCGGACGCTCATGGTGTTCGGCCAGGGCGCCATCCGCTGCCACCCGTACGCGCTCAAGGAGATGCAGGCGCTGATGGACCGCGACGTCAAAGCCTTCGATGCCGCATTCTGGCCGCACATCGGCCACGTGGTGCGCAACGGCTTCCGCGCTGTCGGCCTGAGCCTGAGCCGAGGCTACCTGGCCGGCTCGCCGGTCTCCGGCCCGGCCGCGCGCTACTGGCGCACGATGGCCTGGTCCTCTGCCACGTTCGCTTTCCTCGCCGATCTGGCGATGGGCACGCTCGGCGGCGACCTCAAGCGCAAGGAGAAGCTGACCGGCCGCTTCGCCGACGTGTTCTCGTGGATGTACCTCGGCACGGCGACGCTCAAGCGGTTCGAGGCCGAAGGCCGCCGCACGGAGGACGAGGCCTTCCTGCACTACGCTATGCAGACGGCCTTCACGGAGATCCAGGAGGCCTTCGACGGGCTCTTCGCCAACCTCCAGGTGCCGGGCGCCACGTGGCTGTTCCGCGGCCCGCTGGCGGCATGGTCTCGGTTCAACCGCCTCTCGGCACGTCCGTCTGACAAGACCGGCCACGCGGTGGCGCGGGCGCTCCAGACGCCGGGTGAGCAGCGCGACCGCCACTTCGGTGCGGTCTTCACGACGCTCGACCCAGAGCACGCGCTGGGTCGCTTCGAGAGCGCCATGCGCATCTGCTACGAGGCCGAGGCCGTCGTCGCCAAGGTGAAGAGCGCCATCCGCAGCCGCCAGCTGCCCAAGCAGCACCCGGCGACGCTCATCCCGCAGGCCGTCGAACAAGGCATCATCACGGCGGGCGAGGCCGACCTGCTGGCGCGCGCAGAGGCCGCTCGCAACGACGCCATCCAAGTCGACAGCTTCACCACGGAGGAGTACTTCCGGACGGCGGCGATGCCCGTCGCCAGCGGAGACGGCGCGATGGGCGACGGTGCCACCGTCGCCTCGGTCGCCCTCGGAGCGACCACCGAGGCCGAGCCGACGGCCTAACCCCTCGCCCCCGGCGGGACCGCGGAGGACGGACCGCGGTCGCCGGGGGCGCTCGGGCACAGGCACGAACGTTCCCACCGCCAGCGGAGGACGACGCCAGCGGGGCACGGCTGCCTCCGCGAGGGCTGTCGCGGACGAGGTAGCTTGGTGTCTATCCCAACGGCGGTCCGCAGTCGGTTCGGCGGGCCGCTGGCGCCATGCCCTACCTCGACCACGCTGCTACGACCCCCCTGCGCCCCGAGGTGCTGGAGGCGATGCTGCCCCACCTGCGTGAGGCGCACGGTAACCCATCCTCCCTGCACCGGGAGGGACGGCTTGCGCGGGTGGCGGTAGACCAGGCCCGCGAGCGAGTCGCCAGCGTGCTCGGGTGCGAGCCGGGAGAGGTCGTGTTCACGAGCGGCGGGACGGAGGCCGACAACCTCGCTCTTCGTGGCGTCCTGACGGGAGCGGCCCTGCGGCAGACGGGCCGCCCCGGTCTCGTCACCAGCGCCGTCGAGCATCACGCCATCCTGCACACGGCCGAGGCCCTGGCCGCCGACGGCCACCGGGTGGCCATCCTCGACGCGCCCGCTGGCGTGCTGGCGCCAGCGGACGTGGCCTCCGCACTGACGGAG
>JBCDLV010000464.1:0-2280 GCA_038744895.1 Bacteroidota bacterium
AGGCGGCGAGCTGGGCGCAGACGGTCGGGCCGCCGCTATCCTCCGCCCATGCCCGACTCGCCCCAGCGCCTCAAGAAGACCCTCACACTGTTCGACGTCTACGCGATCTGCACGGGCGCCATGTTCAGCGCGGAGTTCTTCTTGCTTCCCGGCCTCGCGATGGCCTACGCCGGCCCGTCGGTCGTGCTGGCGTACTTCATCTCCGGTCTCCTCGTGCTGCCGGCCATGTTCAGCCAAGCCGAGCTGGCGACGGCCATGCCCCGCGCAGGCGGTACCTACTACTTCATCGATCGCGCGCTCGGCCCGCTGGTGGGCACGGTGGGCGGGTTCGGCACGTGGCTGTCGCTCGTCTTCAAAAGCGCGTTCGCGCTCATCGGCGTGGGAGCCTACCTGGTCCTGTTCATGGACCTGCCGATCAAGCCCGTGGCCGTCGCCATGACGGTGGCGTTCACGGTGCTCAACGTGGTCGGCGCCAAGGAAACGAGCGGGCTCCAGCGGTTCCTCGTGACCACGCTGGTGCTCGTGCTGACGGTCTTCGTGCTGCAAGGGCTCGTCGAGATCGTCTCCAGCGACGTGGGGGCCGTCGCCGAGGCGAAGTTCACCCCCTTCATGCCGAACGGGATCGGCAGCCTGTTCGCCACCATCGGCCTCGTCTTCGCTGCCTACGCCGGGCTCACCAAGGTCGCCAGCGTGGCCGAGGAGGTGGAGAACCCCGACCGCAACATCCCGCTGGGCATGATGCTTTCGCTGGCGACGGCCATCGTCGTCTACACGGTCGGGGTCTACATCCTGGTGGCCGTGCTCGACGCGGACGTGCTGATGGCGGACCTGACGCCGGTGGCGACCGCGGCCCGGGACATTCTGGGCTGGATCCCCACGCCAGCGGGCCTGCCGCAGTCGACGGGTGTTCTGCTGGTCGCCATCGCAGCGCTGGCGGCGTTCGCATCGACGGGCAACGCCGGCATCCTCTCAGCCTCCCGCTACCCGCTGGCGATGGCGCGCGACCAGCTCATCACGCGCCGGCTGGGGGCCATCGGCCGCTTCCACACGCCCGCGCCGGCGATCGTGGTGACGGGCACGGCCATCCTCCTGTGCATCCTCCTGCTCGACGTCGAGGGCGTGGCCAAGCTGGCGAGCGCCTTCAACCTCCTCGTGTTCGGGCTGATCAACCTCGCCGTCATCGTGATGCGCGAGAGCCACATCCCGTCCTATGCCCCGGGCTTCCGGACCCCTCTCTATCCCTGGATGCAGATCGCGGGCATCACGACGTCTGTCCTGCTGATCGCCCAGATGGGAGCGGTCGCGATCGTGTTCACGGCGGGCGTCAGCGTCCTCTGCGTGGCGTGGTACGCGCACTACGTCAAGGACAACGTGAATGTGGTGCGAGAGGGCGCCATCTACCACTTGTTCGCCCGCCTCGGGCGGCGGCGCTACGAGGGGCTCGACTCCGAGCTCCGAACGATCCTGAAGGAGAAAGGCCTCCGGGACGAGACGCCGTTCGACCGGCTCGTCACGAGGGCAGCCGTGTACGATGTCGAGGACGGGCGGACGTTCGACAGCGTCACCCGTCAGGCCGCCGAACGGCTCGCCGACGACGCGGGCCTCGAGCGCTCTCGTCTCATCGAGGGGTTTCTCGACGGGTCGCGGACGGGATCCACGCCGGTCTCGAAGGGCGTGGCGCTGCCCCACCTTCGGCTCCCCGAGGTCTCCCACCCTCGCCTCGTCATCGTGCGCTCGCGCGCTGGCCTCGACGTGCCCGTCGACACCGTGGGTGACGAAGCCCCGGACGACATGGAACGCGTCGAGGCCGCCTTTTTCCTGCTCTCGCCCGAGGAGCCGCCGGGCCGACACCTCCGCACGCTGGCGGCCATCGCCAGCCGGATCGACGAGGATCCGTTCCTCGACGAGTGGCGCGCGGCAGGCACCGAGCAAGACCTCAAGGAGGTGCTGATCCGCAACGACCGGTTCCTCGCGCTGTCCCTGGACGCCAGCGGGCCGACCGCCCCGCTCGTGGGGCGCGCCCTCAAGGACCTGCGCCTGCCCGCTGGCGTGCTGGTGGCGCTGGTCCACCGCGACGGCGACATCGCCGTGCCAAGCGGGGCGACGGTGCTCCAGGACGGCGACCGCATCACGGTCCTCGGCGACCCAGAGGGCATCCACACGCTCTCGCGAACCTACCGGGCGTAGGGACTGGGGACTGGGGACTGGGGACTGGGGACTGGGGACTGGGGACTGGGGACTGGGGACTGGGGACTGGGGACTGGGGACTGGGGACTGGGG
>JBCDLV010000465.1:0-2267 GCA_038744895.1 Bacteroidota bacterium
GTTCAGGCTGGCCGTGGAGCCCAGCGCCTGGCGGGCGAAGTACTCCTTCGACTCGCCGACCTCGTAGCCGTAGACCGCCAGCGTGAGCGCCACGCCGACGAGCAGCGCAGGCAACAGTCCCAGCATGAACTTGCGGCCCTGGCCGCTCAGGAGCGGGGCGCCGCCCTTGCGGGCTTTGATCCAGAGCGTCCATGCGCCGATCAGCACACCCACGAGGGCCGCGCCGGTCCAGACGGTCAGCCATGCGGCGACGGTCGGCTGGCGCGCGGCGACGGCAGCGGCAGCGAGTGCGGTGACGCCCATCGCGACGCCTCCCCACCCGGGGACCGCCGTGAAGGTGCCCGTCCGCGCCATCGTCTCGCGGATAAAGCGCAGGCTGTCGGCGGCCTGCGCGTCAGGCGCACGGGCCGGCTCGTGGCGGCGGAGGGCGGGGCGGTCGGAGGGCATGGGCTGGGCTCTTTGCGAATCAAAGTAGACTCGACACTTTGAAATGTCAAGTGGTTTACGTTTCCCCATTCCCCATTCCCCATTCCCCATTCCCCATTCCCCATTCCCCATTCCCCATTCCCCATTCCCCATTCCCCATTCCCCATTCCCCATCCCTCACACCTCGCGCAGACGGTCCGGGTGGAACCGGTGGTCGGCCGAGAACAGCCGCCGGTAGGCCAGCCCCACCACACCGAGGGCGGCCAGCGCGACGCAGGCCGCGATCATGAACGAGATCAGCACCTGATAGCGCACCGCGTCCGCTGGCGGCGCGCCGGCCAGGATCTGCCCTGTCATCATGCCCGGCAGGCTCACGACGCCCGTCACCGCCATCGAGTTGGTGATCGGGATGAGGCCGGTCCGGATGGCGTCGCGGACGAGCGGGCGGGCGGCTTCCCAGCGGGTCGCCCCGAGCGCCAGCCGGGCCTCGACGAGGTCGCGCTCGCGGCTGGCGCCCTCCATGAACCGGTCGAGCGAGAGCGAGATACCCGTCAGCGCGTTCCCGAGGAGCATCCCGTGGAGCGGGATGAGGTACTGCGGGTCGTACCACGGGTCGATCCGCAGGATGCCGACGACAGCGGCTCCGGTGACGATGAACGAGGCACCGAGCACGCTCACGAGAGCGTCGATCCAGATGCCGGGGAACCGGCGGGCCGTCCGCCGGACCGACGCGTGGCCCGCCAGCAGGGCCATCACCACGGCCAGCGTCACGATCACGGCAGCGTTCTCGCTGGCAAACACCCACTCCAGAACGAGCCCGATGAGCGCCAGCTGGACCACCATCCGCGTGGCTGCGACCGCGAGCCCGCGGGTGAGGCCAAGGCGAAGGGCCACCGACGCAGCCAATGCCACCGCCAGCAGCAGCGACGCCAGCAGCAGCTGCCCCGTGGAGATATCGACGGCGTTCACAGGTCGAGGGCGCGGTCGGTCGCGCGGTCCAGCTGGCGCGCGTCGTGGCTGGTCCACACGACGGCACGGCGGGCGTCGGCGTCGAGGAAGGCGTCCACGGCGCGCTCGACGGCAGCGGTTCGTTCCGGGTCGAGCCCAGCAGTAGGCTCATCGAGCAACAGCACCGTGGGCTCGGTGAGGAGCGCGCGCACGAGCCCGACGGTCTGGGCTTCTCCGCCAGAGAGCTGGCGCGCGTCCTGGTCCAGCAGGTCGGCGCTCCGCCCGAGCGCCTCGACGAGGGACCGCGCATGATCGTCGTCGTAGGTCGCAGCCTCGTGGAGCGCGAAACCGAACGGCACGCGGAGGTTGTCGCGGACGGTTCCCTCGAACAGGGCCGCTCGCTGGGCGACGGTCGCCACGCGTGCCCGGTGGCCGGGCAGGTCGCGGACGGGCTCGCCGTTCCACCGGACCTCTCCCTCGTCGAGCGCGTCGAGGCCTGCGAGCGAGCGCAGGAGGAGCGTCTTGCCAGCACCGGAGGGCCCGCGCACCGCCAGCCGGTCGCCCTCGACGACCTCGACCGTGAGATCGCGCCAGACCCACCGCTCGCCCACGCGGCGCCCGGCATCGAGGAGCGAAACGAGAGACATGGGCGGGTGAGGGGATCGCCCGGCGGACCGCGCCAGCCGCCAGCGGGTTCCGCTGGCGTGAGCTGCCGTCAGCCGGATCGCCTTGCCTGACCGCGCCAGCCGTCACGTGGCAGGCGCCAGCGGAGGAGCTGTCCGCTGGCGCTGCAAAGAAAAGCGCTTCCGGGACGGAATCGTCGAGGGCAACGGACTCTCCCCTTGCATCGCACCGAGCCGGAGCGCTACCCTCCGGCCATGACCTCGACCCGA
>JBCDLV010000466.1:0-2255 GCA_038744895.1 Bacteroidota bacterium
GCGCCAGCCTGCGGAAGCTGGCGCTCGACGCCGGGGTCGGCGTTGACGGTCTCGACGGTGACCGACGAGCCATCGGCGCGGATCGTGTTGAGGAGGGCATCGGCGTATTGATCCTCTCCGGGCGAGGGGAGCAGGGCACCTCCCGGCTGGTCGTTCTCGTTGTTGTACCGGCCGGTACCCGAGTCGAACGTGCCGAGGTAGGCCTCGCCGCCGTCGAGGACCTCAGCCGGCTCGCCGAGATCGGCCAAGGCTACGGCCCACGTGGTCTCGGTCTCGTCGGTCAGCGCGCTGATGAGGCTCGGCTCGTGCTTCCAGACCTCGATCCCGATGAAGCGGCGGAGGCCCGGTGGCCGGATCGGGTTGGAGGGACGCTCGTGGCCGCGGTTCCACCAGTTGTGGAAGGCGTAGCCGAGGAAGAAGTGCGTGTTGTCCTCGTACTCGAACGGGCTGAACGAGAACTGCTGGGCGTCGGCGCCGCCCTCGAACACGCTCTCGACGGTCTCGGCGTCTTGCTGGCTGGCGACGGCCGTGAGCGCCAGTGGGCCGAACTGGAGGTCCGTCCGCAGGCCGAACAGGCGCTGGCCGCCGCGGATCAGCGTGGCCGGCGTCTGGAGAAACACGTTGCCCGCCTCGATCCGCTGGATGATGTCGTCCTCGTAGCCGGTGTAAACCAGCGACACCTGGTTCTCGAAGTCGAACTGGCTCTGGGTGTCGTAGTTGACGTTGATCGCCAGCTTGTCGCCGATCGTGCCAGCGACGTTCAGGTTGAGGTCCTGCCCGAAGTCGGGCGCGAATGGGTTGCCGCCGGGCGAGAGGTTCTCCTGGCGATCGTTGCGGTCGTAACGCACGCCCAGGTTCACGTTCGAGGTGCCGTTGACCGTGAGGGCCACCTCGTTCTTGCCGAAGATGGTGGTGAAGGCGCTGTTCTGGCCACCAGGGATCTCGACGTCGAAGCGCACGCCTCCGCCGCCTTGTCGCTGCTCGCGACGGCTCGCCCGCTGGGCGACGAGCGTCCGGAACTGCTCGTTGATGGCCTGCTGGCGACGCGCGCGGAGGAACTGGTCGAGCGTGAGTTCAGCCGGGACGCGTTCGTCGCTTCCGAGACGCTCCGTGATGCGATACGTCAGGTCTGTGGAGTCGAGCGTGACCTGGCGCTGCCAGTACGAGCCGAGCCGGCCCCGGACACCAGGAAGCCTGCGGTCCAGGACGGAGGCGCTCGTCCCGATGTCGAACGGCACCTGGAAGTAGGTGCGAGCACGCTCTGTGGTGTCGGCCGCGACGGAGTCGGCCGCGGCGACGGCTGAGGAGTCGAGTGCTGCCGTGGAGTCGGACACCGCCGCGGAGTCACCGGCCACCGGGGCCAGCAGCGTGTCCGGCAGAGGCACCGCGACGGAGTCGGTGTCGCTGACGGTCGAGAGGCGCCAGCCACCCGGACCTGCCGTCACCCACTCCGGTTCGGTGAGCAGGGCGAGTGTGGCAACCCACACGCACACGGCAGCAGCGAGGAGACGGCGGGGAGCTCGGGACGACGGCACGCGCGCGACGCGAAGACAGCTACAGAAACTTGCTCGGTCCCCGGATCAGCCGGGCGACGAGAGGGCGAGCAAGGTGGGTGTAGCGAAGTCGTCGATAGTGTCGCGGAGACCCCGGTCTGTGGATAGGCTCGGATGCGGGAGCCCATGTCGGGGCCGCAAAACTACCGGTAGGCGTCACACTGAACAAGGGAGGTTCTCGGTGCCCCGGCTCCCGCGTGTGGTCCATGCGTAGTCTTAACGGCCCGCCCTAATGACCCCCATGAACACCCACGCTCTCCTCCTCGTGCTTGCGCTGGGCGGGCTCGCCGTCGCCGGATGTGCCTCGGCGCCGCCAGCGGGTCCCGTCGACGCACAGGCCATCGAGACGGGCGTGCTGGCGACCCTGCGCGCGCAGCAGGACGCCTGGAACGAGGGCTCGGTGCGCGGCTTCATGGAGGGGTACGCCCGCGCAGACTCGCTCACCTTCCTCTCCGGCGGCAACGTCCGCAGTGGGTGGGAGGAGGCGTACTACGGCTATGTCCGCGGCTACCCTGATGCCGAGGCCATGGGCCGGCTCACCTTCTCGGACCTGACCGTGACGCCCCTCTCGGCCGACCGCGCCCTGGCGTGGGGCCGCTGGCGCCTCCAGCGCTCCGGCGACCCCGCTGGCGGAGGCCCCGGTGGCCTGTTCTCCCTCATCCTCGCGTCCACGCCGGACGGCTGGCGCGTGGTCCACGACCA
>JBCDLV010000467.1:0-2248 GCA_038744895.1 Bacteroidota bacterium
CAGGCGCCAGCGGGCGGTCGTTGACCGAGAGCGCCGCTAGCGGGACGCGCACGGTGCCGGAGCGGTACGTGTTGAGGTCGCCCTGGTAGAAGCGGCCCACGTCGATCGCGTTGGCCTGGTCGCCATCCACGACCAGCAGCAACTCGTGCCCGACACCGGCACCCACCGTGTTGATCCCGCTGGCGTCGCGCAGTTGGGCGATCAGCATGCCGTCGAGGGATGTCGTGCCGCCGTCCACAAATGTGGAGTCATTGACGAACAGCGAGACCTCTGGCCCTTCGGAGTCGTTGGGGCGCGTCCCCGCATCGGTAGCGACGACGAGGTCGACGGACTGGCCGACACCATCGGATCCGTCTTCGCCCTGTACATAGACGACTACGCGCGCAGGCAAGCCCGAGTAAGACACGTCCTGCGGTACCAGGAACGTCGTCGCGAACTGGCCACCGGAGACGGACGCGCGCCCGGCGTAGATGCGGCCGGAGCGGTCGGTGTAGTCGCCGAGGCGGTCCTCATCGTCTGAGTCGGTGTTGCAGCACGCACCCTCGGGCAGCGTCACCTTGCGGGCGGCGTCGTAGACCTCGATCTGGACGGTGCCGTTAAACGTCGGGTCTGGCTGGCCACTAAGCCCGAGAACCTGCCCCGATACGGTCGCCTCTTCGAACGCCCGGAGTGTCGAAGGCACCGTGAGATCGACTGGCCGCTGAGGCAATCCGAGCCGCATGGCCGGGTCGCCCAGGAGGTTGAACTTGCGGTTGTTGAAGCTGGCCCCGATGACCGTGTTCTTGGTGCGCCAGAGAGCATCCCCGATGCGGCTCGGACGGCCAGACGCATCTCGCTGGAGCAGTTCCTCCGTGAGCGTCAGGTTGAGGCCGAAGTTGTCTCCACTGCCTGGGTTCGTGCCCGTAAACACCAGCCGGACCGTCGTCAGCATCGCCACACCGCCGCCGCCAGATCGCATCAGAATGCGCTCCGCGAGGCTCTGCGTCTCGGTGATGTCGAACTTGCCGAAGGAGCAGGTGGCCGTGACCCAGACCGGGAGTTGGTCGGCGTTGTCCAGGGAGGAGACCAACTCCTCCGTGATGTACTCCTCATCCCCCAGGCCGGACGGTCCTCCGTGGCCGCTGTAACTCCAGATCAGCGTGCCGCGCTCGATGGACTCGCGAATCGCCTCGTTGGCCTGTGGGCGGAGCCGTCCGCGGGCCGTCACCACGTCTGGGTAAGATGGTCCGTAGATCTTCTGGAGCGTCACCGTCGGGTCGACGTCCTGCGCCAGGTCCGCAGCCACGTCCGAGTTCAGCACGTGGACATCGTTGTCCCAGTCGTTCGGGTACTGGTCATCGGCCACGAACGTGAACCGCGTCCGCCATTCACCCTGAGTGGCGGGGTCCTCGTAGCGAATGATCTTGGACACCACATTCCGAACATCGGAAACCGACCGTGCCGGGATCCGGCCGATGGCGAGGTCGACACGGTCGCTGCGCGAGGTCAGGCCCCAAATGCCTTCGTCGTCTCCGAGCAACCCGAAATAGTCATCCGACATGAACGACGTGTCCCGGGTCAGCATGATCTGCGACTGATAGGTCGGGACGTAGTTCTCGACGCCGGTCCTGATGTTTCGGAAGTCGTAGTGGCCGTCGCCGACCATGAGCAGGTAGCCCGGAAGTTGGTCCGACGGAGCCCGGTCGTACAGGAATTTCAGGAGGTCGCGAACGGCCCGCATGTCCTCCGTGCCGCCTGCAAACTCGTTCTGGACCTGCTCGATGGTGACCACGAGCGGCGAGAGTCCGTCCCGCTGGCGCCGGTAGTCTGCGAGGCGCTGCGCCTCGGAGAGGAAGTCTTCGTGCGTCACCACGATGTAGTCTGGGAAGCCGGCGACTCCGTGGAGGTTCTGGTTCGGCACGTCTACCGCCCCTGCACCTCGGCCACCGGGCGCTCGAACCGCAGGGCCTGCCGGATCGAATGCGACGATCTCTGATGGGTTGTCGCCGTCTACTCCGTCGACCTGCACACGCCAACCGGAACCGCTCTGCGCGACCCCGAGCGACCGGATGGATCCGGCATCGGTCACGTCCCAGACGCGGGGCTCTGCCGGGAACCCGCTGAGCACGGTCTCGACACGGCCCGATACGCCACCGGGCGTCGGGAACGCGAGGTACCGGTCCGGTCCGCCGGCAGGCTGGCGCTCCACGACGGCCTCGACCCAATCCAGCCACGCCCTCGCGCCCTGGTTACCCCCGGAGGCACGGAC
>JBCDLV010000468.1:0-2217 GCA_038744895.1 Bacteroidota bacterium
CCGGTGGCGCGCGATCCGAAGCGCGGCGGGCGCAGACCGGCGTCGCCAGCTACTACCACGCGTCGCTCCACGGCAACCTGACGGCCAACGGCGAGCGCTACAACCACGGCGCGCTGACGGTGGCGCACCGCTCCTTGCCGTTCGGGACGGTCCTGCGCGTGACCTCGGCACACAATGGGCGCCGCGTCATCGTCCGCGTCAACGACCGCGGGCCGTTCATCCGGGGTCGCCAGCTGGACCTGTCCGGTGCAGCGGCAGACCGCCTCGCCATGCGCCAGCGGGGGACTCACCGGGTCCGCTACGAGATCATCGACCCGGCGTCGCTCCCGAGCCGCCAGCCAGCCCCGCCGCCCAAGGTGCGCCACTTCTAGCGGACGACGGTCATCGGAGCCGCGCCGATGCGGTCGCCCGCGCGGATGCGGACCACGTAGGTCCCTGGCGCCAAGCTCGACACGTCGATCTGCGCCTCCAGAGCCCCGGTGGCCTGGCGCTGCGCCAGCGGGCGCGCCACGACCCGCCCGAGGAGGTCCGTGACTGTGATCTCTGCTGCGACAGGTGTACCAAGCGATGCGGAGACTACGACCCTGCTGGCGGAGGGATTAGGGAACACCTGGAGGGTGAGGTCGCCAGCAGGACGCGCGGTCTCCTCGGCGCTGACGAAGAGGCCGTCGAGTTGGATCACCCACAAGCCGGCCTGCATGTCCGAGACGAGGATGCGCCCGGATGGGAGGTACGGGTAGGCCGTCCACGCGCCGGAGAAGCCGTACGTCGGCTCCAGGAACGTGTCGTAGAACGCGACCTCGACAGGCTCGTGTGGATCCGAAACATCGAACACGCGCAGGCCTTCGGTGTAGTGCGCTACAAAGAGCCGGTCGCCTGCCACGTAGCAGTTGTGGACCGTCGCCAGCGGGTCGACGATGATCTCGCCGACGAGCTCCGCGTTCTCGACATCCGAGACGTCGAAGATGCGCATCCAGTTGCCGCTGGCGCCGATCTCGTCGCCGACGTAGACCGTGGCTCCGTCGTCTGTCGAGCACGTGTTGTGGGCTCCGGCGCCGGGATACGTGAACGTCGAGACCAGCCGGATGTCCGACGGGTCGGACACGTCGAGCACGTCCACGCCGCCGCCTTGGTAGATGGCAGACCCGTAGGCGAGCCCCCCGCGAACCTCGACGTCGTGGTAGTAGGGGACGGGCCGGTGCTCCGGTCGGAACGCGCCGACGAACGCGGGCTGAGCCGGGTCCGCCAGCGAGTAGACGCGCAGCCCCGCGTTGCCAACGGTCCGCCCCCCGACGACCCACAGGTGGCCCTCGGCCACGAGCAGGTTGTGCGACCCGCCGTTCGGGGTGCCTGGCTGAACATCTAGCAGGCCGACCTCGCGCGGCGAGGCTGGATCGCTGAGGTCCACGATTTGCACCGGGCCGACCTCGTGCACCACGTAGGCGTGCGTCCCGAACACCTTCACGTCCTTGGCGTCGCGGGCCCCCGCTGGCGAGGCTACAAACCCGACCTCGACCGGGGCGCCAGCGGGGGCCCTCCGCAGGTCGATCACGGACAGCCCCGTGCCGCGACCCGTGAGGAGCGCGTACTCCGACCCTCCAGGGTCGACGTAGCCCCAGATGTCGCCGTACGTCGAGGTGCCCGCTCGGCTGGGGTCGAGAGCGACCGCTCCGGCAACCCCTTGCGACACCGCGGGGCGAACCGACACCGTCCGGCTGGCGATCTCTGATCCTGCATCGTCCAGGAGTCGGACGGCCAGCGAGTACCGCCGCGAGGGATCGAGACCAGAAATCGACGTCTGCCCGCTGGCGGGATCCGTCGCCAGCAGGACGGCGCCGGTTTGCTCATCCTCGACGCGGAGTTCGGTGCCTCCCGCGAACGTAGCCGCCGTCCAGACGAGCTCCGCCGTGCCGTTGGCGACTGCGGCAGCACGCACGCCACGAAGCGCTGCAGGCGTGAGGGTCATCTCCGCTGGCGCCTGGTAGAGCGAGAACCCATCTCGCACCCGGGCTGCGAGGCCCACGTAGGCATCCAGGGAAAAAGCAGTCTCGCCCGCGTATGCGTCGCCAGCGGGGTCGTAGTCGCTTGCGAAGACGACGAGCCATTCGAATCCGCCTGTCGAGCTGCCGTCCGGCCCCCAGCGTCCGTCGCCGAGAGCCCCCTGGACGTCTTCGATGAGGCCTACGTTGAGACGTCGGGGGCGGTCTGGGTCGGAGA
>JBCDLV010000469.1:0-2216 GCA_038744895.1 Bacteroidota bacterium
GCGAGGTCGAGGCGCATGGGATATGGGAAATGGGAAATGGGAAATGGGAAATGGGAAATGGGAAATGGGAAATGGGAAATGGGAAATGGGAAATGGGAAATGGGAAATGGGAAATGGGAAATGGGAAATGGGAAACTGAACGGCTGGCGATGCTCTGCGCCAGCGGAGGCGAGGATAGTTGTCCACGGTGTTCCCACGGTCTCTCTACCCGCTCCCTATTCCCCACACGTCTCTCCTTCCCCCCGTTTTCACCGATCTCGACCCAGGCGTTCTTGGTTCGCCTGAGACGGTCCCCTAGCTTGATCGGTTGCGCCTGGCGCGATCCCCAGCCTCACCCACAAGCCCCCTTACGTCTTGGCAATCGGCATCAAAGTACGCGACAAGGAGTCCATCGACCGCGCCCTGCGCCGGTTCAAGCGCACCGTCAACCGCGCCCGCGTCCTCCGGACGTACCGCGAGAACATGGCCTACACCAAGCCGTCCGTGACCAAGCGCGAGGAGCGCAAGGAGGCTGCCAAGAAGGCCCGCCGCGCGAACCGCCGCCGCTACTAGCCGACGCCTGCTGGCGCCCGCCTCTGCGGGGACGCCAACAGACGGATCGCCGCCCGTCCCGGACTCGGTCTGGGGCGGGCGTTTTCTATGCGGGTGCGCCAGCGCGTGGCGGCACCTCGTGTCGCGTCTCGCCGGCACCGTGGACCACGAACTTCTGCGTCGTCAGGGACTCCAGGCCCATCGGGCCGAACGCGTGGAGCTTGGTCGTCGAAATGCCGATCTCGGCGCCGAGGCCGAGTTCCCCTCCGTCGGAGAACCGAGACGACGCGTTGACGAGAACGACGGACGCATCCACCTCGCGGACCCATCGGCGGGCTGCGCTCACGTCCTGCGTCGCGATCACCTCCGTGTGCTGCGAGCCGTAGCGCGCGATGTGATCCAGCGCAGCGTCCAGATCGTCCACGACGCGGACGGCCAGGATCGGGGCGAGAAACTCGGCCTCGTAGTCGGCCCCGGTGGCCTCGGCGATGTCGCCGCCGAGGATCCGGCGGGTGCGCTCGTCGGCCCGGAGCTCCGCGCCGTGCGCCGCCAGCTGGCGGTGCGCCAGCGGCAGGAAGTCGTCGGCAACGGCCTCGTGGACGAGGAGGGTTTCGAGGGCGTTGCACACGCCGGGTCGCGACAGCTTGCCATCGAGTAGCAGGTCGAGCGCCACGTCGAGATCGGCGGATGCGTCCACGAACAGGTGGCACACGCCCTTGTAGTGCTTGATGACGGGCACGCGGCTGTGCTCGTCCACGAACCGGATAAGCCCCTCGCCGCCGCGCGGGATGACGAGGTCGAGATAGTCGTTCATCCGGATGAGGTCCTGGACCGCGGCCCTGTCGGTCGTGGGCACCAGCGTGACGACGGCGGGGTCGATGCCCTCGGCCATCAGGGCCTCGTGGAGCGCCGCCGCGACCGCGCGGTTCGAGTGGATCGCCTCGGAGCCGCCGCGAAGGACGACGGCGTTGCCGGCCTTGAAGCACAGCCCGGCCGCATCCGAGGTCACGTTGGGCCGCGCCTCGTAGATCATCGCGATCACGCCGAGCGGCACGCGCATCCGGCCGACCTCGATTCCGCTCGGACGGCGCCGCACCTCTGACATCTGCCCCACCGGATCGTCGAACGCGGCGACCTCGCGGAGCGCGTCGGCCATCGCGGTGATCCGCCCGGGCGTGAGGCGAAGCCGGTCCGTCATGGCATCGGACAGCTGGCGCTCGGCGGCTCCTTCTAGGTCGCGCTCGTTCGCCGCGAGGATGTCCGCCTGGCGGCGGTCGAGCGCGCCGGCCATCTGGCGGAGCGCGCGGTCCTTGGCGTCGGTCGGGAGCGTCGCGGCCTCCCGAGAGGCCGCCTTGGCAACGGCCACCAGGGCATCGAGGGACGTACCGGGGGCCAGGATCTCAGGCATCGGGATCGGGATCGGGAGGATCGGTCAGGACAAGGTCGTCGCGGTGAACGACCGTCGTGGAGCCAGCGTGTCCGAGGACGGCCTCGACCTCCGCGCTGTGGCGGCCCAGCACGCGCGCCAGCTCGGCAGCACTGTACCGGACGATGCCGCGGGCGACTACGCCACCGTCGGCGTCGGCGATCTCGACGGGGTCTCCCGGACGGATGTCGCCGTCGACCGCCACCACGCCTGAGGGCAGCAGCGACGCGCCCCGCTGGCGGAGCGCCCGGACGGCGCC
>JBCDLV010000470.1:0-2215 GCA_038744895.1 Bacteroidota bacterium
ACGGTCCGCTACCCGGCGCGGTTCATGCTCGTGGCGTCGATGAACCCGTGCCCGTGCGGGCATGCCTCCGATCCAACACGTGCTTGCGTATGTGCCCCCGGTCAGGTTCAGCGCTACCTCTCGAAGGTGAGCGGCCCGCTCCTGGACCGAATCGACCTCCACGTGGAGGTGACGCCGGTGCCGTTCGAGGCGCTCGGCCGCACCGAGGATGCCGAGCCGTCGGAGGCCGTCCGCCAGCGGGTCGTGGCCGCGCGGGAGCGGCAGGCCGAGCGGTTCGCAGGCGCCGATGACCGCTATTGTAACGCACAGATGTCTGCCCCCGAAGTCCGCCGATGGTGCAAGCTGGACACGCACAGCCGGTCGCTCCTCGAGTCGGCGCTGACGCGGCTGGGCCTCAGTGCTCGCGCCCACGACCGGATCCTCAAGGTGGCCCGAACCATCGCCGACCTGTCCGATGCCGCCGAGGTCGGCCCGGAGCACCTCGCCGAGGCCATCCAGTACCGCTCGCTCGACCGAGCCGGGTGGGGCATGAGCTGAGCCCCGCTGGCGTCGGGCCCCCGCTGGCATTGGAGCCTGGCTGGCGAGTGGCATGCGCCTACGCTCGCGAGGGTCGCCAGCGGGTGGGCTACTCGGTTCCGCTGGCGGCTGTGGCCTCCGTCGCGATGGACACCCTCATGTCGAGTGCAGACGCGACCGAGGCAACCTCCGCGAGTCCTGCGATGGACGCCGCGCTGTCGGCGTAGACAGCCAGGGAGGTCCGCCCTTCGCGGACGGCCTGGACGGCATCGACGAGGCTGTCGCGCGGTACGACCACGTCCTCGACCGTGTAGACGCCGACCGAGTCGATGGTGACCGCCACGTACTCCTGCTCCAAGGGCGTGGCCGAGGCGACATCCGGGAGGTTCACCCGGAGCCCGTTCTGCGTCACGAACGACGACGTGAGCAGGAAAAAGATCAGCAGCAGCAGGACGATGTCGGTCAGCGACGCGAGGCTGAACGCCGTCAGCGCCTTCCGCCCAGACGAGAAGTTGAACGAGGCCATCGCTTAGCGGCGCTCGGCCGGCGTCTGGAGGAAGTCCACGAAGTCGGACGTGACGCGCTCCAGGCCGTTGACGAGCCGCGTGATCCGCCCGACCAGGAGGTTGTAGGCGAACAGCGCTACGAGCCCCACAGCCAGGCCTGCCGCCGTCGTCACCAGCGCCTCCCAGATACCGCCCGCCAGCAGGGACGGGTTGACGAGCCCCTCGTAGCGCTGAATCTGTCGGAACGCGCCGATCATGCCGGTCACCGTGCCCAAGAACCCGAGCATCGGGGCGATGGCTGCGATGGACGCCAGCAGGTCCATCCGCTTCTCTAGGTCGAACGTCTCGCGGCGCCCAGCCTCCTGGACGGCTTCCTTGATCTCGCCGATCGGTCGCCCGAGCCGCTCCAGACCGCGGTACAGGATCCGCGACGCCGGCGAGTTGCGCTCGCGACAGTAGGCGACGGCACCATGCACATCGCCGGCAGCCACGTAGTCGGATACGTTGCGGACGAGCGTGTCGGGGTCTCCTTGGGCTCGTCGAAGCGCCCGCACGCGCTCCCACACGACCGCCACCATCAGAATCGACAGCAGCAGGAGGGGAAACATGACCCAGCCGCCGAGGAAGAGGAGTTCGATACCTCCTTGGAGGGACTCGAAGAACCCAGGCTCAGCTGGCGGCGGCGGCGGAGTCGCGGCCACGAGGGTGTCGGCCGCTGCGGAGTCGGGAGAGGTCTGGAGCATGGGCGAAGCCCGCTAGGTTGTGTTTGATGGGGTCCATCGATGGCGAGCCCGAGGGCCTCGGGACGCCGGCAAGGAGCGTACTTCGGCTGCGCTCAGCACAGGCTCCGCAGACCATGCCACAGCATGGGCGATGCAGCGCGACGCCGCTGGCGGTTTGAGGCGCCGGGCGCAGCCCGGAGGAAACCTGTCAAACACAGCCTAGAGCGATTGGAGATCGAGGGCCCAGGTGTCGGCCGGGGCCTGCGGAGGGAGGCGGTTGCGGAGCCGGAAGGCGTCGTCTCGCGACGCGAACTGCCCGACGGCGACGCGATGGCGAATGCGGTCGCCAGAGCCGGACGTCAGCACCGACGACCGGTAGCCTGCTTGCGCGTACCGCCTGCTGAGCGACTGAGCGGCATCGCGGGAGGCCGTGGAGTAGACCACGAGCGTCCACCCGCTGGCGCCGGCCTC
>JBCDLV010000471.1:0-2207 GCA_038744895.1 Bacteroidota bacterium
ATGACCGAGGCGGAGGTGCTGCGCGAGACGCTGGACCTGGTGAAGGAGCGCGACCCGGACGTGATCGAAGGCCATAACATCCAGGGCTTCGACTTCGCGTACCTCTTCGAGCGCTGCCGGCGGCACGGCATCCCGGTCGACCTGGGCCGCGACGGGAGCGCGCCGCGCACGTTCCCCACCTCGATGCGCTTCGCCGAGCGGCAGGTCGCGTTCGAGGCCGTCGAGATCGCCGGGCGCCACGTGGTCGACACGCTGCACCAGACGATGGCGTTCGACGTGTTCGCGCGCGACCTCCCGAACTACACGCTCAAGGGCGTCGCGCGCTACTTCGGGTTCGCGCCCGAGGGCCGGACCTACGTGCCCGGCGACCAAATCGCACGCGTCTGGGACACCGACCCGACGCGGCTGATGGCCTACGCCATCGACGACGCGACCGAGACCGAGCGGATCGCGCGGCGGCTCTCCGGGAGCACGTTCTACCTCGCCCAGATGGTGCCGATGCCGTACGGGCAGGCCGCCCGCACCGGCCCGGCGGCCAAGATCGAGTCGCTCTTCGTGCGCGGCTACCTCCACGCCCGCCACAGCCTGCCGCGCGCCGAGTACGGAAGCCAAGTCGTCGGCGGCTACACCGACGTGTTCGTGACCGGCGTCGTCGGGCCGGTCGTCTACGCCGACGTCGAGAGCCTCTACCCGTCGATCATGCTCAGCTACGGCGTCCAGCCGAAGGGCGACGTGCTCGGCCTCTTCCCGCGCCTCCTGCGGCGCCTCACCGACCTCCGCTTCGAGGCCAAGGCCGCCATGCGCGCCACCGAGGCGGACGAGCGGGCCGAACTCGACGCACGACAAACGGCCTACAAGAACGTCATCAACTGCTTCACGCCCGACACCGAGGTGATGACCGTCGACGGCCCGAAGCGCGTGGGCGACGTGGCCGCCGGCGACCTCGTCTACGCCATCGACCCGAACACGCTCGTCCCCGAGGTGAAGCCCGTCGAGGCGGTGTACCGCCAGGCGTACGACGGACCGCTCGTCGAGATCAAGAACCGGTTCGTCGACTTCCGGGTCACGCCCGAGCACCGGTTTCTCACCGCCCGCTTCCGGCCGAGCGGGGCATGGGCGGACTATGCGTGGGAGACGGCCGGAGACCTCCTCGGGGACCGCGTTCGGCGGAAGCTTCCGCCCCTCGCACCGCTTCCTCCGCAGCGCGCCGCCCCCGAGGCGGTCCGGCTCTCCGACCTGTGCCAGCGGCACGGGATCGAGCACAAGACTGGGCCGCGAGGCATCAAAGAGCTTCGGCAGCAAGGTCGGTGGCAGCCGGACGTGTACCGCCTCGAAGACTGGCTCGCCTTTGTCGGCTGGTACGTGAGTGAGGGGACGCTCTTCAAGAGCACGCCGAGGACGTACGCCAACGGGAACGTCCGGGGGGAGGGGTACCGCGTCACGCTCTGCCAGAAGCGCGCGTCGGGTCGGACTGCTCTCCGCGCGCTCCTCGGCCGGATGGGGATCGCGTTCGGCGAGGACCAAAACGGCTTCTCGTTCTCGTCGCGCGTGCTGCTCGAGGTGCTCGAGGCGGAGTGCGGTCGCGGCTCGTACGACAAACGGCTCCCGCTGTGGGTCTTCGGCCTCCCTGCGGACCGCCTCGGGGTCTTGTTTGACGCCCTCATGGCAGGCGATGGCGATCGTCACGGCAAACGGTACACGACGGCCAGCCAGCAGCTCGCCGACAACTTCGTCCGGCTCTCGCTCCACCTCGGCCGGCGGTCCTACGTCATGTCCCACGACGGCGCGTACCGGATCGCGGTGAACGACCCCGAGGCGGGAGTTCCGCGCGGGCTGGCGCCCGTCGTCAAGGGTGAGCACTGCCGCGAAGTGTCCTACGCTGGCGACATCGTATGCCTCACGGTCGCCGATCACCACACGGTCCTCGCCGGTCGGAACGGCCTGTTCAACTGGTGCGGGCAGAGCTTCTACGGCAACATGGGCTTCGGCTATGCCCTGTTCAACGACTTCGCCGAGGCAGACCGCGTGGCGGCGACCGGCCAGGACCTCCTCCGTCAGATCATCCGGCTCGCGCGCGACGCCGGCGCCCAGATCGTCGAGGTCGACACCGACGGCGTGCTGTTCGTCCCGCCTCGGGGCGTCGACGGCGAGGCGGCTGAGCGGGCGTTCGTGGAGGCGCTGAGCCAGCAGATGCCCGACGGCATCCG
>JBCDLV010000472.1:0-2198 GCA_038744895.1 Bacteroidota bacterium
GCCCGGGCCGCCAGCAGCAGGTCGCTCAAGTCGCGATCCGAGAACGGCACCGTTGGCACGGAGACGTACCCGAAGGCGCGCAGAGGCACCGTCGCGGGGTCGGCGGACAGCTCAGCGATCAGCATGTCGAGAACGTAGGGCGGCCGCGTGCCTCGCTGGCCCGGGGCGGGCGGGTTCAGGAGCCTCCCGAGACGCGGTTCTCTCCGCTGGCGCCGGACGATACCGGCAGGCAAACCGCGGCGAGCCTCCCCACGCAGGCGAGAGCCGAGAAGAGAGGCCCGGCGGGGACACGCGTCATCCCGCTCGGCGGGTCGTGTCGGCGGACTGCCCGTGTCCGCGAGCCGTCAGGGGTCCCGCGTCAGGCGGTCGGCCTCTGCCTCGAACGTGTCTCGGTCCACGGGCTCGATGGCCATGTCCCAATCCGGAAACCGACGCATCTCGACCGGTCCTTGTCGGCGGATGTCGAGGCTGCGGTGCCGCCCGTCTGAGGTGATCCGGGCGAAGCAGGCCTCCAGGTCTGCAGGAGCGCCCTCGATCCATTGGGCGAATTGGACGATTTCGCCCTCCTCCTCAAGTACGACGAGCTTGCCCGTCACGCCGTACTGCGCGTTCCACCGCCGCGACGCCAGCAGGAGATCGCTCAGGTCGCGGTCCGAGAACGAGACGGTCGGCGTCGAGACGTACGCGATCGCATGAAGGGACGGCGGCTCGAGGCCGACGATGTCGATGGGGGCCGAGTCGATGAGGTCAGACAAGAGGCTGGAGGGAGGGCGTGGCGTACCTGGCGCCTTGGGAATTGCCGTTAGGTCGAGCTACTACCGGGCTCGGCGTACCAACGATCCCGGGCCGGATGGGCTCCCCAGACCGCAACGTCCAGCGCCGCGGCCGCCAGCGGGCGAGCGCCGCCACGGTTCAGCGTTCAAGCAGCGGCGTGCCCAGAGTGGGACTCGAACCCACACGACCTCGCGGCCAACGGTGTTTGAGACCGTCGCGTCTACCAATTCCGCCATCTGGGCAGGCGTTCGAAGCTACGGACGCGGCATCGCTGGCGGTGCCCGTGGGCCTCAGAGACTTGACGAACCTCGGGTATCAACGCGAGCGGCGAGGTCCCCGACGGGCTCCCTTCAGCACGCGGCGGAGATTGCGCTGCAGGGCCGCACGCCTGCGGAAGGCCTCCCAGGACTCCGCCGAAAACCACCCAGACTGCTCCGCCTCGGCAAACCAGGCCTTGCGGTACGACGGAAGAGGCTCGCCTAGACGCTCCAGGTCGTCGTATCGACCCAGCCAGGGCTTTCGGCCCGTCGTGAAGTGCAAGAGCCGAACCTCGGAGAGCTCGGGGAGCACGGCGCCCTTGAGCGCTGTGCCAGCGCGCACGTTCCATCGGGGCGGCAGCCGCGCCCATCGTCCAGCGAGCACCGCATTGAGGCCGTCCTGATCCATCAGGGCGTAGCTATCCACGTGGGTCCGAATGTCCTCCAGAACGCTTCTGGCGAGAGCCTCTGACCGCCACACGTCGAGGTCCAGCACCAGGACGCCTGCGTTCATGTACGGCGTGTCCATGGGGAGGTCGCGACCGACGTAGCAGGGTGCAAACCCCTCCGGTCGGTACTGGTCACGGCGTCCGGCCAGCGTTCCGAGCGGGTAGGACACCTCACCGGCCGCTGGCGCTGGGCGGCCCGCCGGATCCACCAGCGGCACGTCGGCCAGCTCTGCGATGTCCCCGGTGGCCAGGACGTCGCCGTCCAGGTACACCGCCCGACGAGCCTCGGGCAGCAGCTCCGGGATGAGCATGCGGAGGTAGGTCGGCGTTGTGATGTGCGCGTGCGTCGGCAGATCCTGGACCTGGGAGGAACTGGGGCGATGGACCGCGACGTGCACGGGCATCCCTCGCTGGCCTGCCCGAACCGAGACCCTCCCGAGGGCACCCCACAGCCGGTCTGCGATCGTCTCCGACATTCCGCCGTCGATGACGTGGAGCGCCAGCGGAACCGACGACCGGCGCGCAACGCTGGAGAGCGCGACGACCGTCGGCATGGCGAAGCCGTCGTCGGTGGCGGCGACCACCGCCAGCGGTTCGTCGGAGGATGGAGGGCGGGGCATGGGTGGCGCGTCCGCCGCGGGTACACGGCGGCGGTCGGATGGGTGGAGTCTATCGACACCGCCAGCGGCACGGCCGGGCTGGCACGAACGTTGGGAGA
>JBCDLV010000473.1:0-2196 GCA_038744895.1 Bacteroidota bacterium
CGGTGCTGGTGGACGTGGCCGTCGAGGGCGCGATCACCGTGACCGGCTCGACGATCGCCGGGCCGATCGCCTTCGCCGTCGACGCCGACGCGGAGCGCGTGCTGGTGGCCGTGGGCAACCCGACCGACGAGGCCATCTCGCTGGCCGACGTGGACATCGCAGGCGGCACGCTCGCCGATGTCGCGCTCACGTTCGATCCCGCCAGCGGGGCCTTCGTACCCGTCGGGCTCTCCGGCCACGGCGGTGCCGAGAGCCTCGCGCTGGGCGCCTTCGAGGGCGTGATCCTGCAGGTGACGCCTGACGGCGACCCCGCCGACGTGGCCGTCTCGGTCTCCGCCGAGACCGCCGCCTCCGTCGAGTCGCTCGTGACGGCGGGCTCGTACGTCGCCGCCGACGGCGAGACGCCACTCCTGGTGGCCGTCTCCGAGGCGGGCGCCAGCGGCGGCGCCAGCGGTGCGGGCAGGCAGGACACGGCGGTGATCCGCTTCCAGGTGGGCGACGCGGCGCTCGACGCGCTCGACGGGTTCGACATCGCCAGCCCGTCCGGCCTCACGCTGGGCGCCAGCGGCTGGGGCGACGGCGCCAGCGGTAGCACCGCCAGCGGCGGACCGTTTGCGGCGCTGGCCGGCTGGGACCTCGAGACCGGGCCTGTCACGGTCCCGCTGGCGGTGGACGTGCCCGCTGCGGGCGACTACGAGTTCTCGCTCGTGGCCGACCCCGGCGCCGTCGGCCCGCGCGACGTGCTCGTGACACTCGTTGACGGCACCACCGAGACGACGCTGGAGGCCGGCACGCCGTACGCCTTCTCCGTCGGCGACGGCGAGGACCTGGCGGGCCGCTTCGCGCTCGTCGTGTCGCTCGGCGCAGCCGTCTCGACCGAGGGCGACCCCGAAGGGGACCCGGAGGGCGCCGTGCTGTCGGTGTACCCGAACCCGTCCGCTGGCGCAGCGACGGTGTCGCTGACGGGCATCGCAGGCGAGGCCGGTAGCTCGGGCGAGGCCGGTGGCGTGGGCGAGGCGCGCGTGGCGGTGTACGACGCGCTGGGCCGCGAGGTAGCCGTGCTGCACGAGGGCCCGTCAGCGGGTGCAGTGACGGTGTCGGTGGACGCCGGCCGGCTGGCGCCGGGTGCGTACGTGATCCGTGCCGAGGCCGGAGCGGTGGTGCGGACGCAGGCACTCACCATCGTGCGATGACCACCGTGCGATGACCGGCGTGCGATGACCGGCGTACGGTAGCGCTCCTCTTGGCGCAAGGACTCCGGCCGCATCGACCGACGCGCCCCGCTGGCACCGGCTGGCGGGGCGCGTCTGTGTTCGGCTCGCTGTCTCCGCTGGCGGAGTCTCCGCTGGCGGAGAGGGAGGGCACGCCAGCGGAACGGCTCGGCGGGCGAGACCACGCCTCGGGGACGGCGCCAGCAGGTAGGGCGCCAGCGGGGCGGTCGGCCGGCCTCGGTCCGCGGTCTTCCTACCCGAGCAGCTCGTCGAAGATGTCGGACTGCTTGAGCGGCGGCACGATGTCGAAGTGGTCGTAGGCCCTCCGCGTGGCGATCCGCCCGCGCGGCGTGCGCGCGATGAAGCCTTCTTGGATCAGGTACGGCTCGTAGACCTCCTCGATGGTCCCGGCGTCCTCGCCCACCGTCACGGCGATGTTCGAGACGCCGACGGGGCCGCCGTCGTGCTTCTCCATGAGCGTGAGGAGGATGCGGGCGTCCATCTCGTCGAGGCCGGCCTCATCCACGTCGAGCGCGTTGAGCGCATGGTCGGCCACGGCGCGCGTGATGTGCCCGTCGCCCGGCCCGGCCTCGGTCTCGACCTCGGCGAAGTCGCGCGTTCGGCGGAGGAGCTTGTTGGCGATGCGAGGCGTTCCGCGGCTGCGGCGGGCGATCTCGAAGGCGCCCTCCTCGTCGATCTGGACGCCCATCAGTCCGGCCGACCGAAGCACGATGCGGTGGAGCGTGTCGACGTCGTAGTAGTCGTACCGAAAGTCGACGCCGAAGCGGGCGCGGAGCGGGGCCGTGAGGAGGCCCTTGCGCGTCGTCGCCCCGATGAGCGTGAACGGTGGGAGCGCGATCCGCACCGACCGCGCACTCGGGCCGGAGTCGATGAGGATGTCGATCGCGTAGTCCTCCATCGCCGAGTAGAGGTACTCCTCGACCACGGGCGAGAGCCGGTGGATCTCGTCGATGAACAGCACGTC
>JBCDLV010000474.1:0-2185 GCA_038744895.1 Bacteroidota bacterium
CCCCAGATCCTCGGCGCGTGCCGTGACAACATCGTCCACGCGCGCCAGATCGTCGAGACGGAGATGAACGGCGCCTCTGACAACCCCGTCACCATCGGCGGCGACCCGCTGCACGGCGGCAACTTCCAGGGACAGCAGATCGCCTTCGCGGCCGACGCCCTCAACGCCGCCATCGTCCAGATCGGCGTCTTCGCCGAGCGCCTGCTCGATGCTCTCACCGACCCGAAGCGTGGCGTCGTCGACGCGCCCCTGCTCCTCGCTTACGATCCCGGACCGACGAGCGGACTCGCAGGCGTTCAGATGACCGCAACCGCCCTCGTCGCCGAGCTGCGCCACCATGCCCAGATGGCGTCCACGTCGTCCATTCCGACCAACGGAGGCAACCAGGACATCGTCTCGATGGGCACGCTGGCTGCCCGCACGGCCTACGACCAGACGGAGCGGCTCGCGCCCGTGCTGGCGTCCGTCGGGCTAGCGCTGTCGCAGCTGTCGTTCCTCCGCGCCCAAGGCCGCGCCCCAGGCACCCCGGTCCAGGCTCCCGCCTGGATGCCGTCGGTCCAGGGCCTCCGGCACGATCGTCCGCTCCACGACGATCTGGCTCGCATCGCCGACGCCTGGCTCGAACCCCACGTCAACGAGGGGGCCTCGAGTAACGACGGGCGCTCGACGTACGAGAGCCGCCCAACGAGTGAGCGTCGCCCGATGAACGAGAACCGCCCCGTGCGTGAGAGCCGCTCGATGCACGAGAATCGTTCGGTGAACAACCGCTCAGTGAACCAGAGCCGCTCGGTGGAGGAAACTCCGCTTCCGCGAACCATCGCTGAGCTGCCGCAGACCGCGTGGATCTCCCGGCCACGCCAGCCGGCCCGCACCAGCGGCCGGACGCGAAACCACACCGTCACAGCGTAGCCGACGCATACCGAACGAGCCCCGCTGGCGTGATGACATCGCCAGCGGGGCTCGTGTGGTTTACACGGCCGCGGCGGGCAGGTCGAGGACCGTCCGCAGGCCCGGCTGAGCAGCCCGCACGCGCGGAGCTGCATTGACGATGGCGGCTACAGTGGCCGTATCGCCGAAGGTGCCGCCCTCGACCACGACCGTCAGCGGGGGATCACCCTGGATCTCGACGCGGTCCTCGTCGGGGGCGCCGACGGCCATCGTGAGCGTCAGCGTGGCGACGGTTTCTCCGTTCCGCGTGACGGTCGCCGTCTGGTGGATGCCGGCCACGTCTCCGGCGCGGACTGTCGCGTGTGCCGTCTGGTGGTCGGCATCGGCCATGGACGGGCCGAAGGTCTCGGAGACCTCGGCGTCGTGCCAGCCCAGCCCAGCCGCCAGCGCGCGGGCACTCTCGACCATCCCGATGTGGCCGAAGCCACCGGCAGCCTCCCGCTGGCGGAAGGCCTCCACGGAGAGACCCGCGCCCACCTTCTTCTGGAGCGGACCGCGCCGGCGCCCGGCATCGACCGAGCGTGACACGTCGACGCGGTCCACGCGGGCGATGACGCTGTTGGCGAGCACGACCGGAAACAGGTCCATCACGAACCCCGGGTTCACGCCTGTGCCGACGACGGCGACGCCTGCCTCGCGCGCTGCAGCGTCGATCCGCTCGCAGAAGCCAGCGTCGCGCTCGAACGGCCAGAACAGCTCCTCCGACGACGACACCACGTGGGCGCCAGCGGAGATGCAGTCCATGAGCTGGCCTTCAATCCTGTCGAGGAACGACACCGTGGTGTGAAGGACGACGTCAGGTGCCAGTTCCGCGAGCGCAGCAGCGGCGTCGTCGCGAATGGGGATGCCCAGGGCGTCGCGCCCGAGCACCTCGCCGAGATCTCGGCCGACGCGGTCGGGGTCAAGGTCGAGAGCGCCGACGAGGGTGTGCCCTTGATCGAGCGCCAGCCGTGCAGAGGCCTGTCCGATGGGGCCGAGGCCGAACTGGACGGTGCGGAGAGGAGGCATGAGAGCGGAGGGAGGGGGGCGCTCAATCTCGCCCGATGGCTGCCGGACATGCCCAAAAAACCGCCGCGCCGTACCGGACGGCGGCGTCGCTCAGCGTGCGCATCGCCCGCTGGCGGCCACGCGCTCGCGCATGCGTGGCAGCACAGTGAGCGCCAGCGGGATCCGGCTACGCGCCCAGGGCCGCGTCCAGGCGCTTGAGGAACGTGTCGGTCATCCGCCCCATCTCGAC
>JBCDLV010000475.1:0-2184 GCA_038744895.1 Bacteroidota bacterium
GACAAGTTCGAGGGCGTGGACGAGGCGCTGACGACCCAGATGAAGGCCGTCGGCGAGGTCATGGCCATCGGGCGGACGTTCACCGAGTCGATCCAGAAAGCCTTCCAGAGCCTGGAGCAGGGCTTCGCCGGCCTCGGTGCCGACGGCCCATTGCCCGACCGAGCCGTCGTCCGCGACCGGCTGGCGACGCCCTACTGGGACCGCCTGCTGCACGTGCGCCACGCGTTCCGCCTCGGCGCCAGCGTGGCCGAGGTCCACGACGTGACCAAGGTGGACCCGTGGTTCCTCCACCAGATCCACGACCTCGTGCAGATGGAGCGCGCCGTGGAGGGTCGCCCGCTGGCGGAGATCGGCCGCGACGAGATGCTGGCGCTCAAGCAGCACGGCTTCTCGGACGCCCAGATCGCCTACCTCACCGACAGCGACGCCGCCGCCACCCGCCAGCGGAGGCACGGGATGGGACTCCGGCCGACGTATCGCGTCGTGGACACCTGCGCGGGCGAGTTCGAGGCCCAGACGCCTTACTTCTACTCGACCTACGACCAGGGCGAGAGCGAGTCCGAACGAAGCGACCGCCAGAAGGTGCTCATCCTGGGCTCCGGGCCGAACCGCATCGGGCAGGGCATCGAGTTCGACTACTCGTGCGTGCACGGCGTGCTAGCGGCGCGCGAAATGGGCTACGAGGCGCTCATGGTCAACTGCAACCCGGAGACGGTCTCGACCGACTTCGACGTGGCCGACAAGCTCTACTTCGAGCCGGTCTTCTGGGAGCGCGTTGCCGACATCATCGACCTGGAAGAGCCAGACGGCATCATCCTCCAACTGGGCGGGCAGACGGCGCTCAAGCTGGCGCGCGACGTGGTGGCGCGGGGCCTGCGCATCTTCGGGACGCCCTTCGAGAACATGGACCTCGCCGAGGACCGCGGCAAGTTCTCGGAGGTGCTGAAGGAGCTGGAGATCCCGTTCCCTCCGTACGGCATCGCCAACTCGGTCGAAGAGGCCGTCACCGTGGCCGAGGGCATCGGCTACCCGATCCTGGTGCGTCCGAGCTACGTCCTCGGCGGCCAAGGCATGCGGATCGCCATCAACAAGGACGAGGTGGCCGACTACGTCGCCAACGTCCTCAAGCTGTTCCCGGGCAACGAGATCCTGCTGGACCGCTTCCTGGAGAACGCCGTCGAGGTCGACGTCGACTGCCTCTCCGACGGCGAGGAGGTGCACATCGCGGGCGTGATGCAGCACATCGAGCCCGCTGGCGTCCACTCGGGCGACTCGACGGCCGTGCTGCCGCCGTACGACCTCTCCGAGGAGGCCATCGCGACGATCCGCCAGTACGTGACCGACATCGCGATGCGCCTGGGCGTGGTGGGCCTGATGAACTGCCAGCTGGCGGTCCAGCGGCGCGGCGACACCGAGACGGTCTACGTGATCGAGGCCAACCCGCGCGCCAGCCGGACCGTCCCGTTCGTGGCGAAGGCGACGGGCGTGGCGGTGGCGCGGATCGGGGCCAAGCTGATGCTCGGCGAGACGCTGGAGACGTTCCGCCAGTCGGGCGAGCTGGAGTCGTCGCTGGAGGGCTTCGCGGTCAAGGAGCCGGTGTTCTCCTGGGACAAGTTCCCGGAGGTGACCAAGGAGCTCGGGCCCGAGATGAAGTCGACCGGCGAGGCGATCGCGTTCGTGGACGACATCACCGACGAGCACATCTCGAAGCCGTTCGAGATGCGGAACCTCTACCTCAGCCGATGAGCCGCCTCGCGCTCCTGCTGGCGCTGTCCACGGTCCTGCTGGCGAGCGCCGCCAGCGGGCAGGCGCGGCTCGTGCTCCGGGAGGCGGTTCTCCCGAACCAGGAGACGGCGCGCGACACGACGGGGTGGGAGGCCGCCACGCTCGACGGCGATCCCATCCGGCTGGGAAACGTGCTGCTGCCGCTCCGGCTGGGGGACGTGCGTGGGGTCTCCGCCAGCGTCGACCCGAACGTGAGCCAGCCCGCCGTCGCCCTCGAACTCAACCGCCGGGCGCGGCTGCGGTTCGCCGCGATCACCAAGCAGCGGATCGGCGAGGCGATCGCGCTCGTGCTCGACGGCCGCGTCCTGATGGCGCCCACCGTGCAGACGCAGATCCCGGACGGACGGCTCCAGATCACCGGCGGCTTCACCCTGGCCGAGGCCGAGGACCTCGCGAGCC
>JBCDLV010000476.1:0-2177 GCA_038744895.1 Bacteroidota bacterium
CTGGCGCTGTTCCGTTGCGTGACGGCCACGGGCGCACAGCTGATGGTCCCTGCTGGCGTACTGTGTGCGGCCGGTCTCATGGGAATCTCCGGCTGCGCAGCCTCGTCCACGATCCCATCGTCCCGTGAGGCGCTGTCCTCTCACCCCACCCCTGCCAGCCCGGTCGCTGCCAGCCCGGTCGCGCGCGGAGCCGTCGGAGCACTCGTAGGTGGCGTCGTCGGGGCGGCTGTCGGTGTGCTCACCCAGTCGGCCTGTGCCGAGACGAGCCCATTCTCTGACCGATGTGTCGCAGAGGGGAGCACAGGGATCGGGCGTCCACTTCTGTTCGGGTTGGGAGGCGTCGCCGCGGGCGGAGCCGTCGGCGCCGTCCTCCCGCTAGGCCGCTCCACCCGTGACCGGGGGCGCATTCCTCCGCCGCCCGCGGTGCAAGCGGTGCGGGTCCAAGGCGCAGTTAGCAGACGCCGCTTGTCCGGCCCCGACGGCGGGTGGCTGCACGTGGCGGAGCTCGGGTTCACGCCCGCCGGACCCTGCGCGGTGACGGCGTACTACCACACGCGCCAGCTGGCGCAGATTGAGGGCGCCAGCACCTACGACGCCTACGACACCGCCTATGGCATCGGCGGGGCGCCGTTCGAGGTGAGCGACGTCTCGACGTGCGGTACGGAGAGCGCCACCTACAGCCGCCAGCATCCCTTCTGGAGCTCGCTCGTGGACGACTTCTACCCGATCGCGGCCACCGGAGTCGGCGCGTGCGTCGCCGAGGGCACCCTCACCCGCCTCCGGCTCACCGGCAGCCGCCTCTCGGATGACGGCAGCCTGCTGGCGGTCGAGCAGGACGGGGCCCCGGTCATTCTCGAGCAGAGCGAGACCGCCTGTGCCTGGCAGGAGGCCATCGCCTCTTGTCCCGCGGGGGAGATCGTGACCGGCCTCGACATCGGGTCCGATGCGACCGGGCGGATCGTCGAGGTCGGACCGGTCTGCGCGCCTCCCCCGGAGCCCGCGCCGAGCCCAGCCGGAGGGCGGTAACCGCTGTGGCCGGACGCTCTGCCCTCCTCGTCGGCGCCAGCGGGCTCGTCGGCGGCCACGCCCTCCGGATTCTCGCCCAGGACGGCCGGTGGTCGCGCGTGGTGACCCTGGACCGACGCCCGCTGGCGGTGGCATCCGAGCGCCACGAGCCGCACGTCGTCGACTTCACGGCGCTGGACGAGATCGACGACGAGCGCTTTGCCTGCGACGACGTGTTCTGCTGCCTCGGGACGACGATCAAGGCGGCGGGCTCGCAGGAGGCCTTCCGCTGGGTCGACCTGGAGCTTCCCGCGGCCATCGGCCACCGGGCTCGCTCCGCTGGCGCCACGCAGATGCTGCTCGTGAGTGCCTACGGCGCCGATACCGACTCCCGCATCTTCTACAACCGCACCAAGGGCGAGGCGGAGGACGCCATCTCGGACCTGGGCTTCGCGTCGGTTCAGATCCTCCGCCCGTCCCTGCTGGCGGGCGACCGCCAGGAGACTCGCGTCGGCGAGCGGATCGGGCTAGCGGTGTTCGGCGCGCTCCGGCCCCTGCTCGTAGGCCCGCTGGCGCCCTTCCGCCCGACGCCAGCGGAGAGCGTCGCGCGGATGATGGTCGCGGTGGCTGCCAGGCGGTCGCCCGGCGTTCACGTGTACGGACCGCAGGCGATCGCTTCGGGCGCCGACGGAACGGCGTGACGTGCCGGAGGTCAACCCGATCTCCACGCCTAGAGACCACTGGCGCTGTAGATTCTCGGCACACACGCGCCCTCTGCACCTGACCGCTTGACACGCTAGCCCTTCTCCCTGGCCGGCTCTGGTCTGATGCTCCGCGAACGAAGTGTATTCCTCCAGCGACTGCTGCTCGTCGCGGATCTGGCCCTGGTGGCCCTGGCGTGGGTCCTGGCGTGGGTGGCTCGGTTCGAGCTCCTGACGCCGCCGGAGTGGGTGCCCCTGGAGCGCTACCTGGGCTTCCTACCGGTCGTCCTGGCGGTCTGGGGCGGCGTCCTGCTGGTGTCGGGGCTGTACCGGACGCGGCGAGCACAGCGGCTCCCGCTGGTGGTGCTGGCCGTCGGCCGCGCGGTCGCGCTGGGACTGGCGGTCTCGCTCGTGGCCCTGTTCTTCTACCGCGAGTTCTCGTTCTCGCGGCTCCACGTGATGCTGTTCGCA
>JBCDLV010000477.1:0-2176 GCA_038744895.1 Bacteroidota bacterium
CGCCGCGCTCAGCGTGCTCGCCAGCACGTGCGGCGCGCTCGTGATCTGGACGGTGTTCGAGGTCCGGCAGGAGCACATCGCCGAGCATCACTGCGAGAACCCTCTCTCGGATTGCGACGGGATCTGCTTCCTGGACAAGCGCATGCACGACCACCACGGCCATGATCACGACCGGCCGCACACGCCAGCGGTGGTGCCCACGGCACCCACGCTGACGGCCGTGCCGCCCGTCGCATCGGCCGTTCCACCGGACCGCTGGCGGACCGCGCCGGCACCGGAGACGTGGGACGCACGAGACCCGAGTGCCGGCGCACTCGGGGACGTCTTCAGGCCACCGCGAGGATAGAGGCTCGCTCTGCAGACACGGTCCGCCTGTACAGGGCGGGCTCCGTCGTGTGCAGAGCGCACGTGGTATCGCCTCGGACGACCGACAGAGGACGCGGCAGAGCGCCGTGTGCCTCCAGGCTTAGGTCCCCGCTGGCGCTCTGAGCCCGAAGAATCGGGCCGTTCCTCCCAAGCCTCTAGTTCCATGTACACCGCATTTCTGCGGGGCGTCGCGCTCGCTGCGCTGACGCTCCTCGCGGGCGCGCCGATCGCCGCCCAGTCTGTCACCGGGCGCGTCCTGAGCGCGCAAACCGACGCCGCCCTCGCGGGCGTCACGCTCCTCGTCGACGGCACGACCGTTGGCACCATGACCGATCCGGACGGTCGGTTCTCTCTCGACTTCCCCGACGGTGCCGAGACGATCACCGCGTCGTTCGTCGGCTACCAGACCGAGACGGTCGCTGCTACCCCTGGCGACAACGTCACCATCCGCCTCCGCGTCGCCACGACGGACCTCCAGCCCGTCGTCGTCTCCGCCAGCCGGTCGGCGCGTGCGCGTGCCGAAGTGCCCGTCGCCGTCGCCACCATCTCCGCGGCCGACCTCCAGGCGACGCGTCCCAACCTGCTGGCCGAGGCGCTAAACCGCACCACGGGCGTCTACATGGTGGACCTCGGGAACGAGCAGCACGCCATGGCCATCCGCCAGCCGTTCTCGTATAAGCCGCTCTTCCTCTACCTGGAGGACGGCGTGCCCATCCGCCCGGCGGGTTTGTTCAACCACAACGCGCTCATCGAGGTCAACCAGGGCGGCGTCGAGCAGATCGAGGTCGTCCGAGGCCCCGGGTCGGCGCTGTACGGCGCAGGCGCCATCGGCGGCGCGGTCAACTTCGTCACGCAGACGCCGAGTGCGGCCGATCCGATCGCCACGTCGGCGCGCGGCGGCAGCTACGGCTACGGGCGCGTCGACGCCAGCGGGGCCGCCCGGTCGGGCAACCTCGGCCTGTTCGCAGCCGGCTACGTGGCCGGCCAGCGGGACGGCCTCCGCGAGCACTCCGACTACGACAAGGTCTCGCTCACGGCTCGCGCCGACCTCGACCTAGACCCGCGCACGCGCCTGACGCTGACGGGCACCTACAACGACCTCGTGACGGACACGGACGGGTCGCTCGACAGCCTCAACTTCTTCTCGGACGGCTTTACGAGCCTCCAGACGTTCACCAACCGGGACGTGCAAGCGGGCCGCGCGGCGCTCCGCCTCGACCGCCAGTGGGCCGGCGGCCAGCGGTCGTCCGTGACGGCGTTCGGGCGGACCAACAGCGTCGCGCAGAACCCGCACTACCGCCTCCGCATCGACAGCGACGACCCGAGCCAGGCCACCGGGGAGGTGAACGACAACGCGTTCACGAGCCTCGGCGTGCAGGCCCAGCACGAGGCCGCCCTCGGGCCCGTCCGCCTGCTGGCGGGCGCGACCGTGGACCGGTCCCCAGCCAGCTACATCGCCACGCGGACCGAGGTGACGCGCGACCCGGACACGGGCGTGTTCACGTCGTTCACCGACACCGGCGAGCTGATGACGGACTACGACGTGGTGCTGCTCAACACGGCCGGCTTCGTGCAGGCGGAGGTCCAAGCGCTCCGTGACCTGCGGATCGTCGGCAGCCTCCGTGCCGACCGCGTGGGCTACGACTTCGACAACGCGCTCCCGCCGGGGTCTTTTTCGGGCGTCGTGGACACCACCAACAGCTACGCGCGCATCACGCCGCGCCTGGGTGTGATCTGGGCGCCGACGCCGGAGCGCGGGCTCTACGCGAACGCGAGTCAGGGCTTCCTCCCGCCGGAGGCCGGCGAGCTC
>JBCDLV010000478.1:0-2176 GCA_038744895.1 Bacteroidota bacterium
ACGTCGCATCCGAGGTCTCCCCACGGAAGCTGTGCGGGGTCACGCTCGGAGAGCACCTTGAAGCGGTCGCCACCGACAACCAACTCGCCACCGTCGGCAGTCACGTCACCAGGGTAGATCCCGTGGATGGAGTCGTATTTGAAGAGGTGGGCGAGGGTCTCGGCGTCGGTGAGATCATTGACGGCGACGATGTCGAAGTCGCTGTCGCCGCGCTCCAGGATGGAACGGAACACGAGCCTGCCGATGCGTCCGAACCCGTTGATTCCGATCTTGATGGCCATGGGGGAGGGTGTGTGAGGGAAAGGGACAACGCGATGGCGAGGGTAGAGGTCCGCCTGCGGTCGGTCACGACTCGGTCGATGAAAACACCCCCAAGAGAACCGGAAGGGGTTCCGCGACACGACCGTCTCGCACGGCTCTTCACGGCTCTGGCATCCCGCCGCTTCTACCTTTTGCCCTTCATTCTGTGGAGCCTGCGCTTCCCGACGATCCGAACCGCGCCCGATGGCACAGATCAATCCGCCCAAGTCCCTCACCCCGACGCGTCCGACCGACACGGGCGACCTCTCTGTCGCTTCGACGTATTCGCGTGGCCAGGAGTTTTTCGAGGACCACCGCAACTCGATCATCGGCGTGATCGCCGGCCTGCTTCTGCTGGCGGTGGCCGTGATCGGCTGGCGGACCTGGCAAGACCGGCGCTCCTCGGAGGGCCAGGTCCTCCTAGGAACGATCCTCACGGAGTACGAGGCCGGCAACTACCAGGTGGCCCTCGACGGCACGGACGTGACGCCCGGTCTCCTGGAGATCGCGGACGACTACGGATCGACGCCAACAGGCGAGCAGGCGACCTTCTTCGCGGCCGATGCCTTGTACCAGCTCGGCGAGACGGACCGGGCGCTCGAGATGTTCGAGGACTACGATGGATCCGGCCTGATGGAGGCGAGTGCCTTGGCTGGCCAGGCCGCCATTTTCGAAGGGCAGGGAGACGCTGAGCGCGCCGCGGGTCTCTACGAGCGCGCCGCTGCCGCCTTCGAGTCTCCGGCATCGACCCCGACGTATCTGCTGGACGCCGCGCGTGCCCACCAAAACGCGGGTGACCCCGAGGCCGCCCAGGCGGCGCTGACGCGCATCGTGGACGACTGGGAGGACACGCCGGAGGCCCGAACCGCGGAGGCCGAGCTCGGCGCCGCACGTGCCGCCGCGACCGCCAGCGGGGACGTCACCGGCGAGGTGCAGCCTGCGCCCGTCTCTGCGATCCCGGACACGACCGGCGGGCGGACGATCCAGCAGCTCAACCCGAATGCCCCGATCCAGATCTCGGACTCGCCTGAGGTCACGCCGGCGGAGGACGGAGCCACTGGCGACGAGGCCAGCGACGACGGCGAGTAACAGCACCCGCCACTCTCGTACCGCCAGCGGGTCGAGCTCCGCTAGCGCCTGCAACCAGCCCAACCGCCCGCTGGCGCGGACTGGCGGGTCGCCGAAGGACACAGACGTCGCCAGCCGTGTCGGTAGCTTGCGAGTCCCGATCGCTGCCCATGGCTGACCTCTCCGCTCGCGTCGACACGCTCGGCCGCTACCTCGACATCGACGGCCGTCGCCAGCGGTTGGCGGAGCTCAAGGCCAAACGCCTCGAACCCGGCTTCTGGGACGACCCCGAGGCAGCGGCTCTCGTCGAGCAGGACATCTCTGCCGAGTCGGACTGGGTGGAGGCCTTCGATGCGCTTCTGCTCCGCCGCGACGATGTCGAGACGCTCAAGGAGATGGAGGCCGAGACGGATGACGCAGACCTCGGTGCTGAAATCGAGAAGGAGGAAACCGCGCTTCGAGATGGCCTGGAGGCGATGGAGTTGCGGGGGATGCTGGCGGGACCCGACGACCACCGAACAGCGATTCTCTCCATCAATGCCGGTGCGGGGGGGACCGATGCCCAAGACTGGTCAGACATGCTCCTCCGCATGTACACGCGGTACGCCGAGCGTAGCGGGTATGCGCCGACCCTGCTGGAATACCAGGAGGGGGAGGAGGCCGGCATCAAGAGCGCGTCTCTCCGCGTCGAGGGCCGGTACGCCTATGGTTATCTGCGCGCCGAGAGCGGCGTCCATCGACTCGTTCGGATCAGCCCGTTCGGGTCGGCTGACAAGCGCCAGACGTCGTTCGCGTCCGTCTTCGTGTA
>JBCDLV010000479.1:0-2169 GCA_038744895.1 Bacteroidota bacterium
CTCGTCGACTTGGAAGCACATCTCCAGAGGCCGTCCACGTCGAACGCTCGACAGGGCGGTCTGGTAGCGGTCTGCCAGTCCGAAGCCGATTACGGAGAACACCGGTCCCTCGGACTGCGCGACGCGCATCCGGAGGTGCTGCTTCTGCGCACCGACGCGGGACGGCTGCCCGATAACCTTCAGATGGCGGCTGTGAAAGACCGGCCGGAGATTATCGGGACCGTGAGGGCCAAACTGCTTCAGCACGCTCCAGAAGCGGGGTGTAACGTCCGTAAGCTGAAGCTCGGCGTCCATCTCGATCTCGGGGATCAGGTCGTCGTCGCTGGACACAGACAGAGCGACGGCCTGCGGGAGTTGCTGGCGAAGCGCCTCGACGCGCTCGATGGGAAGTGCCAGACCGGCTGCGAATGCGTGCCCGCCGAACCGCGTGAGAAGGTCAGAGCAGTGCGAGAGCGCGTTGTAGATCGAGATGCCTTTGACGCTCCGCGCGGACCCCTTGGCGGTCCCGGTGGCCCCGTTCGAGGTTAGCAGAACGGTCGGGCGGTGAAACTTCTCGGCCACGCGGCTGGCGGTGATGCCAATCACACCCGGATGCCAGCCCGGCTTGTAGACGACGAGCGCCATCGGATCGTCGTCCATGAGTCGCTCGGCGATCGCGAAGGCCTCGTCTCGCGTCTGGCGGTCCAGGTCGCGCCTCCGCAGGTTGAGCCCCTCGATCTCGTCCACCAGCCGCCGGGCCTCCGTGGCATCTGTCGATGCCAGCAGCTCTGCCGCGATGCTGGCGTCGGCGATCCGGCCCGCCGCGTTGATGCGCGGGCCAATCTGGAACACCATCTTCGACGACGTGCACGCCCCAAGGTCAACGCCGGAGCGCTCGGCGAGGGCTGCGATCCCAATCCGTGGGGCGTCACAGAGCTGCTTCAGCCCGGCACGCATCAGCACCCGGTTCTCGCCCACCATGGGAACGATGTCGCATGCAGTGCTGACGGCCACCAGGTCTAGGTACGGCCACGCCTCCTCTGGCGGCAGTCCCAGAGCATCGATGACGCCCTGGATCAGCTTGAATCCGACGCCACAACCACTGAGGCCCGTAAATGGGTAGTCGCAGTCCTCGCGCTTCGGGTCCAGGACCGCCACTGCATCCGGCAGCGATTCGCCGGGCGTGTGGTGGTCACAGATCACCACGTCGATCCCTCGCGACGCCGCGTACGCAACCGGCTCGACAGCCGTGATACCGCAGTCCAACGCCACGATCAGCGTCGCCCCGAACTCTACCGCCGAGTCGATGCCGGCATCGCTCAAGCCGTAGCCGTGCTCGAAGCGGTTGGGGATAAAGAAGCCGGCTTCGACGCCCTGCCCACGTAGAAACGTCAGCATCATCGCGGTCGAGGTCGTGCCGTCGACGTCGTAGTCGCCGTAGACGAGCGTTCGCTCGCCGTTGCGGATCGCCTGGGCCACCCGGTCCACGCCGCGGTCCATGTCCCGCATGAGGTGCGGATCGTGGAGACGCCCTAGCGTCGGCCGAAAAAATGTGTGCGCGTCGTCGAAGGACCGAACGCCGCGGAGCGCCAGGGCGCGAGCAAGAGAGTGAGGTAGATCGTTGAGGTCCGCCGCGAGAGAGTCGACGAGCAACTCATCTTGGACAGGCCGTAGCGTCCAGCGGTACGGTGAGGGTTCGTCTGCCTCCCCCACAGAGGCAGCTGATTCGGAATGGTCGGGCATGTACACGCGACGTGCATGCACGCCGCATTTCGTTTCTGTTAGCGCCGAAGATACACGGCGGCGGCCATTACTCGGCTCTCAGCCCGACGTACCCCAGCATCCGGCCCTTCGTCCCCCCCTCGCCCCTGTAGGAGTAAAAGCGCGCATCGGCGACGGTACAGCTCGCGTCGACTTCTACGTCTGTGACCCCAGCGGCCGCCAGCTGGCGACGGATCGCCGCGCGGAGGTCGACGTGGGGACGAGGCCACTCGGGGCGACGCTCCACCTCCGCCTCCTCGAACCGTTCTGCCACCTCCTCTCCGACTTCGAACGCGGCCGTCGAGATACACGGGCCCAGGAACGCAGACATGCGGCTCGCGACAGCGCCCAGACGTGTCATCGCCTGTACGGTCTCGCTGACGATGCCGTCGACCGTTCCGCGCCATCCGCTGTGGCAGGCTCCAACGA
>JBCDLV010000480.1:0-2165 GCA_038744895.1 Bacteroidota bacterium
CGCGGACGCCAGCGGGGTCGCGGTCTGTGGCTCTGAGGGGGCGTCCGCACGAGCGGTTGCTCCCGGTGCGATCAGGTCGGTCAGCGCCGAGGCGTCGCCGCCCGGCCCGAGCGCCTCCCGCAGCGCGTCGTGCAGCGCCTCCGCACGGTGACCATAGTCGAGCCTGCGGAAGGCCTGCCGGAGATCGCCCAGCGCCGAGGCCACCGCTTCGGCTTGCTCCGCGAAGGGGTTGGCGAACGCGGCCCCGAACACCGTCCGGTCGAGGTCGTCGGCGACGAGACGGTCGCGGTCGATCTCGACGGTGATCTCGAAGGGCCCGAGTTGAAGCTTGGCACCGTCCGCCAGCAGGGTGCCGGTCGTCCCCACGCGCGCGCCCTCGACGAACGTGTGGTTCTTGCTGCCCATGTCGAACACGCGCAGTGCGTCTCCCTCAGCGCGGATCTCGGCGTGCTGCTTGCTGACCACCCGGTCCGGGTCGTCCAGCGGCAGGTCGCACGTACCGGCCCGGCCGATGACGATGGAGTCTTGCTCCAGGACGTAGGCCCGCGCCTCTCCGCCCCGTTCGGTATGGACAACGCTCAGCTTGACTCGCATCGGTTAGGAGAGGAGGCGGGGCCTCCAGACTCAGGAGGCGGTCGCGTCGAGCACGCCGTCCAGGGCCTCGGCGAGTGCATCCGCCGAGGCGTACCGCCGGTCAGGGTCGGCCTGCACGGCGGTCTGGAGGACGCCGACGAGGCTCCAATCTACAGAGGCCCAGGGGCTGCCCACGGCATCGTCTGGGGTCGCCGGCAGGTCGAGCGCGACTTTACCCAGCGCCCACGGGACCCGCTTGCGGCGCCCGAGCATGATCTCGTGGATCACCAGGCCCAGCGCGAACACGTCTGTGGCCCGCGTGACCGGCTCGCCGAGGACCTGCTCCGGCGCGGCGAACTCCGGCGTGATGCCCAACCGGAGGCCACTCGGCGTGTCCGATGCGTCGAGGAGGTCGCGCGCCAGGCCAAAGTCGAGAATTGTGACCGCGCCGTCCGGGCGGACCAGCAGGTGCTCTGGCTTGAGATCGGCGTGGACGACGCCTTCGTCGTGGAGAACGGCGACGGCCCGGCAGAGCCTCCAGGCGAGCAAGAGCCGCTCCCACGGAGACAAGCGCCGTGCATGGTCCGTGGAGCGCTGGCCGACGGCTGTCTCCATGGCCAGGTACGGACGCCCATCGGTGTAGAGCCCCTGGTCCAGAAGCCGAACGACCAGCATGGGCGGCAGGCGCCGGAGCATCGTGGCTTCCCGCTCGAACAGCGCGACCACCTCGGCTCCTGGCCGCTTGCCGAGCTTGACGGCTGCCCGCTCGGGTCCGTACGGAGTCTGCCGGACGGCGTTGTAGACCAGGCTCACGCCCCCTCGGCCGATCGGCTCGTGCACCTCCCAGTCGCCGATGCGCTCGGGGGCGTCCGGACCGGTCCCGCTGGCGAGGCGCATCGGCCCGTCCATGAGGCGACCGAAGAAGGCCTCCGCCAGCGGGTCCGCGGCGTCCCCCTCCGGCGTCGGTGGGGGAGCCACCTCAGGCGAGGTTCATCTCCTGGAACAGCCAGGCGCGCGCCGACCGCCAGGCGCGCGTGACGGTCGCGGCGGACACGCCCAGCGCGTCGGCCGTCTCGTCGACGGTGAGGCCGCCGAAGAAGCGGCACTCGACCACGCGGGCGCCCCGCTCGTCGATCCGCTCCAGGCGTTCGAGGGCCTCGCCGATGCCCGCGATCTCCTCGGCTTCGGCGTCGGTCATGACCACGTCGGTGGCTTCGTCGAGTGAGACGGGTCGCTTGCCACCGCCCCGTTTCTGCGCGCACCGGGCTTCGGCGTACGTCAGGAGTACCTGCCGCATGGCCCGCGACGAGGTCATCATGAAGTGGGCGCGGCTCCGGAAGTGCATCGACGACTTCGCCAGCTTGATGTAGGCCTCGTGCACGAGGGCTGTCGTGCAGACCGACGGCGATCCGAACGCCCGGACGCGGTGCGCGTGCGCGATCTGCCGGAGCTGGGCGTAGATCCGTGCGCAGCGCCCAGGCTCGTTGTCGTGGTGGTCGAGGACGCCGAGCAGTTGGGCGACGTCTGCGTCGAGATCGCTCGCAGGCGATCCGGGCGTCTCCCCCGGTTCAGGCAGCGTGAGGGTAGGCATA
>JBCDLV010000481.1:0-2159 GCA_038744895.1 Bacteroidota bacterium
GGCTTGGTCCTCCGCGCGGGTGCGGCCCCAGGCGCGGCGCCCGACACGACAGCCAGCGCCAGCGGGTGGCGGGTCCGGTGGCGCGGGTTCCGAGTGGGGACAGACCTGCCGGCCTTCTCGGCGCTCCGGTCGGGACAGCCACCACCAGGGTTCGTTCTTCTGGACGGCACTGGAATGACCGTCGATAGCGACGCACGGGTCATCGGAGCGCCCCGAGTCGCGCGGCGCCGAGGCGCCGTCACCTTCGCCGCGCGCGACTCCCTGGCTGGCTGGAGCGTGGACCTGCTGGCGACTGGCACGACCCGGCGCGACTCCGTCCGGGCCATCGCTTCCGTGGCGCCAGCGGATGTGGAGATAGCGAGCGGATGGGCGCGCCAGCGGCTGCCCAGGATGATGGCTGCACTCGGCGTCCGCGACTCGCTGCCCGACCTTCTCCAGACCTCGTACGCGTACCTCAATGGCTGGGACGGCGCCTACCGCGCGGATGGCATCGCGCCGTCGATCTTCGAGTGGTGGCTCCGCTCGCACCGGGACCTGACGGGCGGCCTCCCCGATCTCTCGGACTCGCTCGACGTGGCGCTCCTCCCCTCGTCGCTGCGCATCGCGCGTGCCGAGCTTCGAGACCGCTACGGGACCGTGCCTTCGGACTGGCGCTGGGGCAACGTCCAAGGGGGACCTGCCTACCCCGTGCTCGCGTCCCGACGGTCGCCAGCGGCGCGGCCCTTCCAGATGGCCCTCGCCCCGCCGGGCGGGCACCCGACGGCTGCGCGTCCGGGTCCCTCCATCGTGTTCGAGGGCGCGCAACCAGGACGTGCGGTCTGGACCATCCGCATCGACACGCGGACGGGCGTAACGTCTGTGCGCTCTCCCAGTATGCGGACCGACGTCGACGACGGCCTCGACCTCCAGGCCGACCCCGGTGGCCCGCGCCTCATCCTGGATCCTCGCGCACCGGTTCCGGCCGATCTCCTCACGCTCACGCCCGCCTCATGAGCCTCTCTCTCGTGGTCGGCCTCGATGCCGGCGGGACCAAGACAGCTGCTCTCGGGGCCGTCGGGGACGCCACCGTGTCGCAGTCGGGGCCCGGCGCGCAAGCCTCACGCGACGGCGCGGAGGCCGCCAGCACGCAGATCGCTGCCCTCGTCGACGACCTGCGCCAGCAGGCCGACGCCCCGCTGGCGGCGCTGGCCGTCGGCCTGGCAGGGGCCGGACGGGTCGAAACGCGCGATGCCGTGCAGCACGCACTGGAATCCCGCTTTCCGGACGTGCCGGTCACCGTCGTCCACGACGGAGACATCGCCTACCGTGCCGCGTGGGGAGACGAAAGCGGCGCCCTGCTGCTGGTCGGCACGGGCTCGATGGTGCTGATGCGCACCGACACGGGCGCTTCCCTCCGAGCCGGAGGATGGGGCCCCGCCATCGGCGACGACGGCAGCGGGACGGCACTGGGGCGAGCCGCACTTCGAGTGCTCCTCGCGGCGCTGGATGGCGGGCCGCCCTCCGCACTTCCCGAGATGGCTGCGGAGACCCTTGGACTCGCGTCTGCCCCGGACGTGATCGCCTCCGTGTACGAGGAGAAGACCCCGCTGGCGTCCTTCGCAACGCTCCTGCTCAGCGCCGTCGAAGCGGGCGACTGGCAAGCCGAGGCTGCGCTCCGCACAGAGGTCAACGCCCTCGCCCGGCAGGTCGGCTGGGCCGCCACGCGCGCAGGCGATGGCGTGCGCCAGCGGCTCCGCTACGCCGGCGGCCTCTCGAACGAATCGGCCTATGCGACCGCGCTGGAGGCCGCGCTGGAGCGTCACGTCCCCGGATGGGATCTCGGTCCGTGCGCGTCTGCCCCAGTGGAAGGCGCCCTCGACCTGGCGAGGAGCCTCGTCGCCAGCGGCGCGGGATAGGTCCGGCCCCGCTGGCGTCTATCGCAGGCTCTCGGGCGGATAGTCTGCCGGGTTAAAGGTGGGCTCGGGGTACTGCGGGTTCATGTTCTCCAGCGTGTTGCGCAGGATCTCGGCTACCAGGAGGTCTCGGTACCAGCGCGTCTCCGCCGGGATCACGTACCAGGGCGCCGCCTCGGTGCTGGTCCGCTCCAGGGCGATCTCGAAGGCCCGCTGATAGTCCTCCCAGCGCTCACGCTCCTTGAGGTCGCCCGGGTTGAACTTCCA
>JBCDLV010000482.1:0-2150 GCA_038744895.1 Bacteroidota bacterium
CGGTCGGAGAAGAGCGCCTGCCGTAGGGCGACGTTCATGTTCGCACGTGCGCCGCGCCGGCCCTGCTCCGTGTCGATCGGCGCCGAGTAGCGGAGGGTCGCCTGGAGATCGAGGTCGCCGCCCAGGCCGAACCGGTCGCCGAAGGCGTAGGTCGCGTTGAGGCGCCCGCCCCAGCCGAAGGCGTCGCTGGAGAGCTCGGCTTCGCTCGTGGGCGCGGTGCCCGTCTGGAGGCGGAAGCCCTCCAGGCTGAGGAAGCCGTTGAACCCGCCTACGTCGTCGAGCGCGACGACGGCCTCGGCGCCCCAGGCGTCGGCGGTGTCCAGGTTCTGCGGTGTGCGGATCGAGACGCCGTCGGCGTTCGGAGGCGTCGCGATGCGGCGGATAATGTCCGTCGTGCGGCGGTAGTACGGGGTCAGCGCGACCGAGCCGAACGACGTGATCTGCTGCGCGCGGATCTCGAACGAGTCGGTGTATTCAGGCCGCAATGCGGGGTTGCCCTGGCGGATGATGGAACCGGTCACGTCGAACGACGGGAACGGGTTGAGCGCCCACCGCCGCGGACGTTCGATCCGCCGGCTGTAGCCGCCGCGGATGGTCGTGGCCTCGGACGGCGTGAACGCCACGAAGGCACTCGGGAAGAGGCTCCGGTAGTCGTTGTCGAACTGCTCGTTCGTCGTGAGGAGGTCGAAGGTCGTGGTCGCCTGCTCGGCACGGATGCCCACCTGCAGGCCAAACAGACCCCAGTCGCGCGAGGCCTGGGCGTAGATGGCCTGAACGCGCTCGTCGAAGTCGTACGTGTTGGACACGTTCAGATCGGGCACGAAGACGCCGTTCTCGTTCTGGATCTCGGCGTTGAGTGCGCTGGACTCCGTCTCGATGCTCCCGTTGTATCCGATGTCGATCTGGAAGCCTGCCAGCGGGCGCGTGTAGTCGATTCGGAACTCCGCCTCGCGCTCGGCTTCGTCCTCGTCGGTCCGGGGCGGGAGGCCGAAGGTGGCCGTGCCGAGGAGGATCTCGTCGCGGAACGACAGGGACTCGCCTTCCTCTTCGGCCTCGGCGTTGGCCTCGATGGTAAGGGTGTGGTTCCTGCCAAAGGCCTGGCGCAAACCGAGGCGCAGGCCTCCCGAGTAGCCGTCGCCGGTCTCAGACGCCAGCCGCGCGTACTCGGCCATCGTCGCTCCGGCGGAGCTGAGGCGCACCGTCGCGTTGCGCTCGTCCTGGCTGCTACTCTCGAAGCCAGCCTGAAGCTGCGAGGTGAGCGTCGTGGTCTCCGTGAGGGCGTAGTCCGCCGAGAAGCTGACGAAGTTGCTCAGCCGCGAGCGCTCCTGGACCTCGAACTGGTCGAGCGTGCTCGGGTCGGCCTCGAAGCGGTTGATGCTGAAGGTGCTTCCGTTGCCGTCGCGCTGATCGCTGCGGATGCCGTAGGTGGCTGCGAGCGACCACGGGCCGCGTCCGTAGGTGACGGCGCCGGTCGCGTTGAGACCGCCCTGGGTGTCGGTGCCTGCCGTGAGCGTCCCGCCAATCCCGAGGTCGGTGTTCTCCTTGAGCACGATGTTGATGACCCCTCCGACGCCGTCGGGCTCAAATGCCGCCGACGGGTTTGGAATGACTTCCACGCGGTCGATGGTGCCCGCGGGGAGACTCCGGAGGTAGGCCGCGATGAAGTCGCCCGAAACGGGCGCTGGCCGGCCGTTGATGAAGATGGCCACGCTGCCCGACCCTCGCAGGGACACGTTCCCGTCAATGTCCACGTCCACGGCGGGCAGGTTGGAGAGCACGTCGGTCGCCGTGCCGCCCTCGTTGACGGGGTTGTCGGCGGTGCTGTACACCGTCCGGTCGATCCGCGCGGCCACCTGGCTCCGCCGGGCCGTCACGCGGACCTCCGAGAGCGCCGCCGCGCTGGGCACGAGTTGGAGAACGCCCACGTCCACCGTCGTGCCCTCGGCGACGACCCGCTGGCGAACGTCGTCGTAGCCCACGAAGCTGGCGACGAGCGTGTAGGCGCCAGCAGGCACCTCGATGCGGAAGTCGCCGTCGATGGTGGTCGTGGCACCGCTGACGAGCGAGGAGTCGGCATCGGCGATCTCCCAAAGGGCGACGGAGGCCGTCGGGAGGGGGAGGTCGCCGTCGAGGACTCGGCCGGTGACGGC
>JBCDLV010000483.1:0-2147 GCA_038744895.1 Bacteroidota bacterium
GCCGTCCTCGTCGCCGAGGGCGACCGCGTCCTCTACGAGGGCGGGTTCGGATTCGCCGACCATGCGTGGGAGATCCCAAACACACCCGACACGCGATTCCGAGTCGCCTCGACGACCAAGCAGTTCACGTCCGCCCTCGTCCACCGGCTCGCGGAGGATGGCCTGATCGACCTCGACGCGCCGATCTCCACCTACCTGCCCGACTACCCGGAGCCCCAGGGGTCGCTCATCACGGCGCAGCAATTGCTTAACCAGACGGCCGGGATCCCCAACTACACGAGCCTGCCGGAGTGGGAGAGCATCATGCGCGACCCCGTGGACCCGCTGGCGTTTCTCGACACGTTCGCGGGCTTGCCCCTCCAGTTCGAGCCGGGGAGCCAGTTCGGGTACAGCAACTCCAACTACTTCGTCTTGGGTGTGCTGATCGAGGCTGTGACAGACCAGACGTACGCCGAGGCCCTCCACGAGCGGATCCTCGCCCCCTTGGGTCTGGACGACACCGCGGCCGATGTCCCCGGACGCGTCGTCGCACGCAAGGCGCGAGGGTACGTCCGCATCAGCGGCGGCTACGCACAGGAGCGCTACATCGACATGAGCCTGCCCTACGCGGCCGGGATGCTCTACTCCTCCGTGCGCGACCTCCACCGGTGGAAACGGGCCCTTCACTCGGCAGCCCCGTTCCAGTCGGCCGAGACGCTCCGACGGATGCTGACGCCGTCGGGGGAGGGGCCGTACGGGTACGCGCATGGCCTCGGCGTCAACCAGCGCGTGTTTGGCCCCGACACGGTCATCACCATCGGGCACGGCGGCCACATCGAGGGCTTCAACTCGGACGACGTGTACCTCCCCGAGCGGGAGTGGACCGTGATCGTGCTCGACAACACGAACGGGGACGTCGGGCGCGTCGGCCAGGACCTCATCCGCCTCCTGCTCGGCCACGAGGTCGAGCCCCCCAGGCGGTCCGTGGCGGAGGCCATGGCCGACCTCATCGCGACCGACGGCCTGGACGCTGCCGTCGCCGAGTACAGAGCCATCCGTGATCGGTCGGATCCCGCGTACGATCTGGGAGAAGCACAGCTCCAGAGCTTGGGCCATGCCTATTCGCAGGGAGGCTATCCCGACATCGCGGTCCAGATCCTCCGGCTCAACGCCGAGAGCTACCCGGAGTCGGCCGACGTGCACGGCGCGCTCGGAGACGCGTATGCCGAGGCCGGAGATCAGGCGAGCGCCATCCGCAGCTACCAGCGCGCGCTCGACCTGGACGCGGAGAACGCCCGCATCCGCGAGGCGCTGTCCCAACTCCAGGCGGAGTAAGCCTGCCCGCTGGCGGTCGTCACCCGGTGCGATCCAGCTCGCGCCAGCGGGGCCACGGATCGCCCTCGGCGCGACGGGGCAGAGTAGACTCGCCTCTGGCGCCTTCCCCCAGTTCCTGCACGCCCCGATGCTCACCGATGAACACCGCGCGTCCGTCGAGGCGTGCGTCCTGTGCTGGCTCGCCACCTCGGGCGCCGACGGGTTCCCCAGCGTGTCGCCCAAGGAGACCTTCAGCCACTTCGGCGACCGGGAGATCCTGATCGCCAACATCGCCTCGCGGAACAGCGTGCAGAACCTGCTGGCGACCCCCAAGGTGTGCGTCAGCTTCGTCCACGTCTTCCGCCAGCGGGGCTTCAAGGTCCAGGGAACAGCCACGTACCTGCAAGAGACCGATCCAGGCTACCGCGAGCGGCTCGCGCCGCTGCGCGCCATCGCGGGCGACGCATACCCGATCCACGGCATCATCTCGGTGCGGACGGAGCACATCGAGCCCATCCTGGCCCCCAGCTATTTCCTCTTCCCGGACGAGACCGAGGCGGACAAGGTCGCCGCCGCCAAGCGGACCTACGGCGTCTGAGACGTTTCGGCGCGCTACCATTCGGCACGGCCGCTCGCGCTGACCAATGCCCTCCTCCGGCCTCGCATGACCTCCGCCCACTACACGGACTGGCTCGCAGTCGCCCGGCGCCACTCGCGCGTGGTTTCCGAGGCCGAGGACCTGCTGCACGACGCGCTGCTGATCGCCGCGAGCGCAGGACGAATCGACCTAGACGTGGCGGACAACCGGCGCTGGCTGTCCGGCGTGATCCGCAACCAGGCGGCCTTCCGTGCGC
>JBCDLV010000484.1:0-2142 GCA_038744895.1 Bacteroidota bacterium
GAGCACTCCAGGTGCCAGCCGGGGAAGCCCCAGCCGCCAGCGGGGCCCTCCGCGAATGGCGAGTGCCACTGCATCAGGTGGCCCGCGTCTTTCTTCCAGAGCGCGAAGTCGCGCGGGTCGCGCTTGCCGCCGTCCTGGACCACGGTGCGCGATGCGCCAGCGGCGCCCACCGCGAGCCCCTCGGCGTCGGTGTTGCCGGAGAGCTTGCCGTAGTCGGCGAAGGAGGGGACGTGGAAGTAGACGCCGTCGTCGGTCTCGTAGGCATGGCCCCGCTCGATGAGTGTCTCGACGGCCTGGATCTGTTCGCGGACGTGCTCGGTCGCCCGTGGCCGCACGTCGGGCTCGCGGAGGTTCAGCGCGTGCCAGTCGGCGTGGAGCGCATCCGTGTAGTGCCGAGCGAGGTCCCAGACGTTTGCGAAGGCCTCGCCCTCCTTCGACGCCAGTGCCTTGGCCATCTTGTCCTCACCGCTGGCGTCGGCGACGTCGTCCTCGGTCAGGTGGCCGACGTCGGTCACGTTGGACACGTAGCGGACGGCCCAGCCGAGGGCCTCCGCCGTGCGGACCACCAGGTCAGCCGTGAGAAACGACCGGAAGTTGCCGACGTGGGCGTAGCTGTAGACCGTCGGGCCGCAGCTGTAGAACCGGAGCAGCGGACGACCGTCGTCGGCGTGGGCGACGGGCTCGATGGTCTCGACGCGCCGGGAGAGCGAGTCGGACAGGCGGAGGGGACCGGGCTCGGTCCTGGCAGGCGTCTCGGACATGCCGAAAGCTCGCTCTGCTCGCTGGGAAATGGGAGCGGGGAGATGGGAAATGGCAGAGGAAAGACATCCTCCGCTGATGAGGCACCCCGCTGGCGTAGGACCAATTGCGGCGGCTGCGACCGAATGGGAGGGACCCGCTGGCGCGCACGCGGCCGTCGAGCCTGGCAACGCGGTAGAAACTGTCTGCCAGTTCCCGATTCCCATTGCCCTTCTCCCGCGAGCGCAGCGAGCCCCCACTACCAGCGGCGCTCGGACACGTTGAACCCGACCAGCACGCTCGCTCGGGGTCCGTCCTGACCGAGAACGACTGCCAGGTTCAGGGGAATGTTGATCTCGCCTGATTCGTTGTTGAAGCCGACGGCGACCGCATAGGCCGCCCCACCGAGCGAAAGGTTCGGGCCGACGCCCACCTCGAACCCGCCCGGCCCGCGGAGACCCGCGAGGAACGTCAGGCTCGGGAGGAACAGCCCACGCTCGGCCCCTCCCACCAGGACGACCCACTCCGAAACGCCCGTCAGGCCGGACTGGGCCTGAAACAGCCGCGTCTCAAACTGCCACCCGAACTGGGTCACGACGGGGATCGACCCCAGACGGTCCTCGCCGACGCAATCGTCTCGGGTCCACTCGTAGCACGAATCGAAGGCCTCGTTGATGCGGTCGATGGTCCGCGCGCTGAGGACGGTGACGCCGGTCCTCGGACCGCCGAGGCGCCGTGGCCCGCGCACCCGGTCGATGGCTTGTCCGACCGCTGGCGCAGGGTTCGGCGCCGCCGGTGTCGGTTGGGCAACCGGGCCCGTTGGCTCGGGCCGAGGTGCCGGAATCGGGTCTGCTGGGATCGTGTGGGGCGGGAGGCCTTGCCCGGTGGCCACCGGGACGAGGAAGGCAGCGACAAGCAGGGTGAGAGACAGGCGGGTCATGGCACGCGTGTGTGTGGTGAGGTCAAGGTGACCGCACCCGTTCGCGCCTCCGTGATCCGAGTAGCACACGCCGACTGGTGCATGTGCACTAGGGGACCCGCGCTGCGCTGGCAGAGTCCGAGGACGATGCCGCCGACCCCTCCTGGCCTCCGCTACGTCGACGACGCCCACCCTGGCATCGAGCGGGTGCGCCGTGGCACCGGGTTCTCCTATCACCTTCCGAACGGCGACCTCGTCGCCGACGGCGTCCGCCAGCGGATCGAGGCGCTCGCCATTCCGCCCGCATGGGACGACGTGTGGATCTGCCCGACGGCCAACGGACACCTCCAGGCGACTGGCCGAGACGCCAAGGGCCGCAAGCAGTACCGCTACCACCCCGACTGGAAGGCGCACCGCAGTCGCCTCAAGTTCGACCGGATGGTCCCGTTCGGAGACGCCCTGCCGAGCATCCGCCAGCGGGTCGA
>JBCDLV010000485.1:0-2134 GCA_038744895.1 Bacteroidota bacterium
GGCGACTCAGAACCCCATCGAGCACGAGGGTACCTACCGACTGCCGGAGGCCCAGCTCGACCGGTTCCTGTTCAAAGTGGTCGTGGGCTACCCGAGCGAGACCGAAGAGGTCGAGATGCTGACTCGCTTCCAGGGCTTCGGTGGGGTCATGGACGAGGCGCAGGTGCACGCTGTGCTCGACCGAGGAGCCGTGCGCGACGCGCAGGCGGCCGTCCGCGCGGTCCGGGTCGAGGCGCCAGTGCTGAGCTACGCGGCCTCGATCGTCGCGGCGACGCGGACGCACCCGGCCCTAGCTCTCGGCGGTAGTCCCCGGGCCACGCTGGCGCTCGTGCGCGGCGGCAAGGCCGTCGCCGCCATGTCGGGCCGCGACTTCGCCACACCTGACGACCTCCGCGCCATCATCGCGCCGGTCCTCCGCCACCGCGTCCTGCTGACGCCCGAGCGCGAGATCGAAGGCGCGCGACCCGAGACCATCCTGAAGCGCATCGTCGAGGAGATCGAGGTGCCGAGGTGAGGGAAATGGGAGAGGGGAACGGGGAGATGGGCAGACCGCTCACACTCTGGGCCGCTGATTCGGTCGCCTACACACTCCGTCTTTCCTTGGACAGGATTGCTGGTGCTCGGACACGACGATTTTGTCATCCTGAGGAGCGGAGCGACGAAGGATCTTGTCTCGGCCGGCGGTGCCTTCCGACAGCCGATCAGGTGGAATCAGGCAAGATTCTTCGCTGCGCTCAGAATGACAAGGAGTGGCTCAAGTGGCAGAACGTGGCCGCCTCTCTCCCCACGGGGCATGGAGAGGGCACCCGGACCCGACCCACTCCGCTGGCGGCGATGCTCCGCTGGCGAGGCCGCCGAAGGCGTGAACGAGGTACACACCGGTGCGCGCCATGACATCGCACCCAGGTGAGGATCGAGCGCCCGCTAAGCCTGCGCGACGCCGGAAAGATGACGGCTCACGCCCCAGCCTGGCCGAGCGTCGCCGCCAGCGGAAGGAGCGCCCGCCGCTCGTCCAGAGCCTCGCGGCCCGCTACCCGCTCCGCGACGTGTTCCTGACGGCGCGGCCGTTCTGGGCCACCGGTGGCCTGGTGGCCGCGTTCGTCGCGGCCTACTTCGTGCCTGTCCTGTTGCCCGTTGTCCAGGTGGCCGCGCTGGGGCTCGCCGTGCTCCTGGTGGCCGATGGACTCGTGCTGTGGGCGTCGGGCGGGCGGGTGGAGGGCGAGCGCGCCGTGCCCGAGAAGCTCTCGCTGGGCGACGAGAATGTCATCGAGGTCTCGCTTCGGAGCACCTATCCCGTCCCGATCACCGCCCGCGTCATCGACGAGGTGCCGGTCCAGTTCCAGGAGCGAGGCGACGGCGCGGAGGTCCCGCTGGCGACGCGGGGTGCGGGGGCGTTCGCCTACACGCTCCGCCCGACGACGCGGGGCGCCTACGCCTTCGGTCGCCTGCTCGTCTACGCCTCGACGCCCCTCGGGCTGGTCGCGCGACGGTTCGTGGTCGCCAGCGGGGGAGAAGCGGCCGTCTACCCGTCCATCGTGCAGATGCGACGGTTCGCGTTCCTGGCCGACCGCAACCGGCTCCGCGAGATCGGGGTCAAGCGTGTGCGGCGGCGCGGCCACACGATGGAGTTCGACCAGATCCGCGAGTACGTCCCGGGCGACGACCGCCGGGCGGTCAACTGGAAGGCGACGGCGCGGCGGAGCGTCCGCGGCCCGCGCCTGATGGTGAACACGTACCAGGACGAGCGCGAGCAGCCGGTCGTGGTGGCGCTCGACATGGGCCGGGCGATGCGGTCGCCGTTCGACGGGCTCACGCTCCTCGATCACGCCATCAACGCGTCGCTCGTGGTCCTCAACACCGCGCTGCGGACCCAGGACCGCGCGGGCCTGGTGGCCTTCGACCGCGAGGTTCGGACGGTCGTCCCGCCCGACCGCAAGCGGAGCCAACTCGGCGTCCTGCTCGATGCGCTCTACCGCCTCGACCCGGGGTTCCAGGATCCGTCGTTCGAGGGGCTCTACGCAGCGATCCGCGCTCGTTTGCGCCAGCGGGGCCTGATCCTGCTCATGACCAACATCGACACGGTCGCGGGCCTGGAGCGGCAGCTTCCGTACCTCCGCCGCATCGCGCGGGCCCA
>JBCDLV010000486.1:0-2129 GCA_038744895.1 Bacteroidota bacterium
GACCTGCTGCCGGCGGACCTCCTCGGCACGCTCGTGTTCAACCAGGCGGAGGGCAACTTCCTGGTCAAGAAGGGGCCCATCTTCGCCAACATCGTCCTGGCCGACGAGGTGAACCGGGCACCGGCGAAGGTGCAGAGTGCGCTGCTGGAGGCCATGCAGGAGCGCCAGGTCACGATCGGGGAGAGCACCTTCCCGCTGCCGCGCCCCTTCCTAGTGCTGGCGACGCAGAACCCGATCGAGCAGGAGGGCACCTACCCGCTTCCGGAGGCTCAGGTCGACCGGTTCATGCTCAAGACCGTCGTGAGCTACCCGACGCGCGACGAGGAACTGGAGATCATGCGCCGCATGTCGCGGACGGCCCCGCTGGCGGAGGTTCAGCCGGTGGTCACGCCGGATCAGATCCTGGCCGCGCGTCGCGTCGTCGGCGAGGTCTACGTCGATCCTCGCGTCGAGGAGTACGTCGTGGACCTGGTGCTGGCCACGCGCGACCCCAAGGCCCACGGCATCGCCGACCTGGACGGCCTCGTGGCCACCGGGGCCAGCCCGCGCGCCTCGATCGCGCTGGCGCTGGCGGGCCGCGCCCACGCGTTCCTCCGCGGCCGCGCCTACGTGACGCCCGACGACGTCCGCGCCGTCGCGCTCGACGTGCTCCGCCACCGCGTCGCGGTGACCTACGAGGCCGAAGCCGAGGAGGTCGCCTCCGAGCACGTGGTGCGCCGCGTCCTCGCCTCCATTCAGGTGCCGTGATGCCGCTGGCGCGGTGAGCACCCCAGCCCGTTCTCCCCGACTGCCCGTCGCGCACCGATGAGAAAGCCCAAGCCCTTCCGCCGCGAATCGATCCGTGTCGACCGGCTCGCCAGCAGGCTCCGCGACCGGGTGGGCATCGAGATCGAGGACGGCGGCATCGACCCCGGGGACCGGGCGGTGACCACGCGCCACGTGCACCGGCCGGGACTGGTGCTCGCCGGGTACGACGATCACTTCGAGCCCGACCGCGTCCAGATTCTCGGCAACACCGAGTGCCGCTACCTCGCGTGGCTGGAGAGTGGCGCCGAGGGCGCGTTCCAGCGCCTGCTGGCATTCGGGCCGCCGTGCCTCGTCCTGACCGCCGGCAACCGGCTCCCCGACGGGCTGTCGGCGCTGGCGCGGACCGCTGGCGTCCCCATCTTCCGCACCCCGATGCCAACGGTGCCGTTCATGGACGTGCTCCGAGAGGTCCTCAGCGATCACTTTGCCGAGCAACTGACGGTCCACGGCTCCCTTGTGGATGTCTATGGCACGGGCCTTCTGCTGACGGGCCCCGCTGGCATCGGCAAGTCGGAAATGGCCCTCGACCTGGTCGAGCGCGGCCACCGGCTCGTGTCGGATGACGTCGTCATGGCGACGCGGACCGGCCCGAACGTGGTGATGGGGGCAGGCACCACCCTCGGCGAGCACTTCATGGAGATCCGCGGCCTCGGCATCGTCGACATCAGGTCCATGTTCGGCGTGCGCGCGATCCGCTACCAGAAGCGCATCGAGGTCGTCGTCAAGGTCCACCTTTGGAACGAGGACGAGGAATACACCCGAATCGGGATGGTCACGGAGACCGAATCGATCCTTGGCGTCGAGCTACCGATCGTAAAGCTTCCCATTACGCCCGGTAAAAACGTGACGGTCATTTGCGAGGTGATCGCGATGAACCACTTGCTCCAGCACTACGGATACGACGCAGCGGAGGCCTTCGCGAGTCGCCTGCGCAAGCAGATCGACGACAAGAGCCGCGGCATCGGGCGCGGCATTGACTGGTTCGAGCACGACTACGAGTGAGCGCGCGTGCCGAAGGAGCCTGGTCTGGTGTCCCTCCTGGCCGTGCACGCGTGCGCCATGCAGGCGCCAGCCGCCGGCGTGTAGCGCTCGCCAGCAGGTTCGTCTTTTCCTTTCCGGAACGTCCGTTCAAACAAGGAGATGGAAGTAAGGCTGGCGCCGCGCTTGCGGATTCCGGCGAAGGGCATCTATCATGGCCCGGCTTGTACGCGCTCCCACCACGGTGGAACCTCCCGCTGAGCGCCGCAGGCGGGCCATCCGGCCCGGTTGTTGCGGGGACACATGTCCCGACGCGTCGAGACGCGTCCTGCACGCGCAGGACC
>JBCDLV010000487.1:0-2129 GCA_038744895.1 Bacteroidota bacterium
CCAGCGGTCCACGTCGTCCTCCAGCTGGCGCGTCAGGGCGTCCAGCTCTGCCGAGAGCGCGACCACTTTCTCGGCATCCGTGGCATGCTCCGCCAACTCTGCTTCCAGCTCCGGCTGGCGTGCCTCGGCCTCTGCGATCCGGGTCTCCAGCATCTCCAGCTCGCGTTTTTCGTTGTAGGAGAGCTTCTTGGGCGCCTCCGTTGGCGCCGCGCCAGCGGGTGTGACGGGGGGCGGCGCGACCTGCTTGGCGGCGTCGGCTGCCCGGCGAGCCTCGGCCTCCCGGTGCGCCTCCTCCCGGCGGGCGACCTCCAGCCATGCCGAGTAGTCGCCCGGGATCTCGCGGACGCGCCCGCCGCCGTCGAACCGGAGCAGGTGACCGACGGTCCGGTCCAGGAAGTAGCGGTCGTGGGAGACCACGACGACGGCCCCGGCGAACGTGTCGAGGTAGTCCTCCAAGGCTACCAGGGTCGGGATGTCGAGGTCGTTGGTCGGCTCGTCGAGCAGCAGCACGTTGGGTGCGCCGAGGAGCACGCGCAGCAGGTACAGCCGCCTGCGCTCGCCGCCGGAGAGCGAGCCGACCGGCGTGTAGTGCTGCGTGCGCGGAAACCCGAATCGCTCCAGCATCTGGGCCGCCGTGATGACCGAGCCATCGGGCCGCTTGATGTTCTCGGCGATCTCCTCCAGGTAGTCAATCATCCGCTGCTCCGACCCCTCCTGGTCGGACGCCGCGAGCGCGCGGCTCTCCTGGTCGTAGTAGCCCACGCGGACGGTCGGTCCTCGCTCCACCTCGCCCGCGTCGGGCGCCAGCCGGCCTGCGATCATCTCCAGGAGGGTCGTCTTACCGGTCCCGTTGGGGCCGATGACGCCCAGCCGGTCGTCGCGGGCGATCTCGAGGGTGAGTCCGTCGATCAGCGCCTGCCCGTCGAACCCCTTCGACACGCCGCGCAGGCGGATCACCTTCTTTCCAAGGCGCGTGGCGACGGACTCGATCTCCAGCGCGTCCGGCTCGGCGTCCGGCTTGGCCTCCAGGAGCGCATGGGCACGGTCGATGCGCGCCTTCGACTTCGAGGTCCGCGCCTTGGCGCCGCGGCGGAGCCACGCCAGCTCGCGCCGGGCCAGGTTCTGCCGCTTGGACTCCTCAGCTGCCTCGACGGCCGCCTGTGCCTCCTTCGTTTCCAGGTAGTCGCCGTAGGAGCCCACGTAGCGCGTCACGGCCCCGCTGGCGACCTCCAGCATCCGGTTGGTGACCCGGTCGAGGACATAGCGGTCGTGCGTGACCAGCAGGAGGGCGCCCGTCCACGAGCCGAGCAGCCCCTCCAGCCACTCGATGGTTTCGGTGTCGAGGTGGTTGGTGGGCTCGTCGAGGATGAGGAGGTCGGGCCGCTCGACGAGGGCGCGTGCCAGGGCGACGCGCTTCTTCTGGCCACCGGAGAGCGTACCCACGACGGCCTCGGGGTCGGTCAGGCCGAGGCGGTCGAGCGTGGCGCGTGCCTGGGCCTCCAGGTCCCACCCGCCGACGGCGTCGAGGCGGGACGAGAGGCGGGCGACCTCCTCGGCGAGCGCGGCATCGCCCGGCTGGCGGTCGAGGGCGGCCAGCGCGTGGTCGTAGGCGCGGACGGCGGTCGCCGCCGGTCCGTCGCCAGCCACGACGGCGTCGAGCACGGTGGCCGACGGGTTCAGGCCGGGCCGCTGCGCCAGCACGCCGACGCGGGCGCCGGGGCGGACGATCACCTCGCCGTGGTCAGGCGGTTCGGCGCCGGTCGCCAGCCGCAGCAGCGTGGTCTTGCCGGCCCCGTTGGCACCGATCACGCCCACCTTCTCGTCGGCCTGGACGACGAACGAGACGCCGTCGAGCAGCGGCTTGGTGCCGTAGTCCTTGACGACGCGGTCGAACGTGAGGATGGCCATGCGGCAAGATCGCCGCCGTCCGCGCACGGGGATCGCCAGCGGGCCGGTTCACACCGTTTTCGGTCGTTGCCGCTTGGGCGGCCTCCGGCGCCCGTCGTAGGTTTCGCTTCCGCTGGCGCCGCGCCAGCCGCGCCGAGACCGGCGCACGCCAACGTAGCTCAGTGGTAGAGCAGCTCATTCGTAATGAGCAGGTCGTCGGTTCAAATCCGACCGTTGGCTCC
>JBCDLV010000488.1:0-2119 GCA_038744895.1 Bacteroidota bacterium
GGACGGCCAGCGTCGGCGCCATCGCGGGAAGCCTGCGCCGGTGCTGGGGCCTCTGCTGCGCGCGGCCTTCGAGGCGCAGTCCGAGGCGTCGTCCCTGGGCGCCTTCGCGAACGCGTGGTTCGACGAGACCCACCGCCGCATTCGCGAGGAGATCCTGGACCCGGAATCGGTCGTGGTCGTGGGGGACGAGGATGCCATGTGGGGGCGCCGAGGGCGCATCGGCTACCTGCAGATCAGCGGGATGGGAGGCGACGTGCTGGGAGACGGCCTCTCGCCCGATGCTCGGCTCGGGGCCGTCCAGGAGGTGATGGATCGTGCCCTGACGGACCTCGCGGACACCGACGCTCTCCTCCTCGACGTGGCGCTCAACCAGGGAGGCTCCGACGCGGTCGGACTCGCCATTGCAGGCCATTTCGCAAATGCACCGAGTCCCGGCCTGACCAAGAGGGCGCACGGAGCGGACACCGTCGAGCCGCAGGTGGTCCGCGTGCTTCCTACCGCTGGCGTGCGCTACCTCAAGCCCGTCACGCTCCTGACCACGGACGTCACGCTGAGTGCGGCCGAGACGTTCACGATCCAAATGCGCGCCCTCCCGACTGTCACGCACGTCGGCGAGGCAACGCGCGGCGCGCTGTCGGATGTCCTCGTCAAGTCACTCCCGAACGGCTGGAGTCTCCAGCTCTCGAATGAGGTCTACCGGGACCGCGACGGGACGCTCTGGGAGAGCCGGGGCGTCTCGCCAGACACCTCGATCGCTGTGTTTACAACCGGAGACCTCGACGGCTACCCCAGGGCACTGGAGGGTCTCCTCACGTGGCTGAGCCGGACGCGCGGAGGCGGCTAGCACAGCATTCGGATCGATCCAGAGCGCCTGGGCCGCCCCCCATTCCTCTGCGCGCGGAGCGCGCTCCCTATTCCTCATCCCTCTCCTGCTGTGACTCTGCCCCATCTCCCAACCGGTCTCCTGGCCCTCCTATCCGCCGGGCTCGCGGCCTGCTCCACCCCCCAGTCCTCTGGCGCTCCGCCAGCGGGCCTCAATGCCGAGGTCGCCGCCGTCATGGACACGTTCAATATCACCGGCGTTGGCTTGGGCCGCATCGAAGACGGGCGTCTCATCTGGACGCGCTACTACGGCGAGCAGTCGCCGGGCGTCCCCGTCACCGCCGAGACGATGTTCAACACGGCCTCCATGCACAAGGCGGTCACCGCCGAGCTGGCGCTGCGCCTCGTGGATCAAGGCCTCCTGGATCTCGACGAGTCGATTTCCGCCCACTACGTCCACCCCGACATCGCCGACGACCCGCGCCATGAGGCGCTCACCCCGAGACTCCTGCTGACGCACCAGGCGGGCTTTCTCAACTGGCCGTTCAACTACGACGACGGCCAGCTGGCGTTCGTGCGGGACCCCGGGACGGGTGTCTACACCTATTCCGGCATCGGCTTCATGATCTTCGGCCGCTTTCTCGAGCGAAAGCTCGGGACGCCTTTTCCAGACCTCGTCCGCACCTACGTCTACGACCCCATCGGGATGGACGGCGCCTCATCAGTGCAGGAGGCCTGGATGGCCGACCGGGTGGCCCAGCCCACCGACGCCGAGGGCGAACCCTTCCCGGACTTCGCACTGGACGAGGGATATTGGAATCCAGCCGACGACCTCTACGTGACCGTCGAGGACTACGCGGCCTTCTTGATCGACGTGTGGCAGGGCGGCGGCGTGAGCCCGGAGGTCCGCCAGCTGCGGACGCAGGTCCAAACGCCGCTGCGCGAGGACTCCATCTGGGGCTGCGACGGCGGTGCGATGGACCCGTGCCCAGAGCCGTACGGGCACAGCATCGGGTGGTTCGTGTTCGGCTACGGCGACTCGCTGAACCTGCAGCACGGCGGCAACGACCGTGGGGAAGCTGCCAACGGGTACATCCACCTGGACTCAGGCAACGGCCTGGTGGTGCTGGTCAACGGCGCCAATGGCCTGCTGGCGTGGCCAGAGATCGTGGACGCGATCGACGAGGAGCAGCGATTCACGACGACGTTCCACTACATCATCGACAAGTTCCTCACACAGGACAGCGGATGACGCAGCGCGCGGCGTGGGCGCCTGGGCACATCCGGTGTGCGCTCC
>JBCDLV010000489.1:0-2100 GCA_038744895.1 Bacteroidota bacterium
GCGCGCTGGTTGCCGTGGGCCGGGATGCCGCCGGCGTCCTTGAGCATCCGCGCCAGGTGGAGCAGGTTCCACGTCATGAACGTGGTGTTGCGCTGCGTGAAGTCGTTCTCGATGCCCACGGGCTCGCCGTCGACGATGTCGCCGTAGCTGGGGCCGGGGCCGGCCTCGCCGATCCACCCGGCGTCGGCCTGCGGCGGGATCGTGTAGCCGAGGTGCTGGAGGCTGTACAGCACGCCCATGCCGACGTGCTTGACGCCGTCCTCGTTGCCCGTGACGATGCACCCGCCGACGCGGCCGTAGAAGGCGTACTGGCCCTCGTCGTTGAGCTGGCCCGACATGCCGTAGAGCCGCTCGATCAGCCGCTGGCACACCGACGACTTCTCGCCCAGCCAGATCGGCGAGCCGATCACCAGGATGTTCGCGTCGCGGATCCGGGGCCACAGCTCGGGCCAGGCGTCCGCTGGCGCGCCGTGCTCGGTCATGTCGGGGTACACGCCCTCCGCCACCGGGTAATCGACGAGCCGGATCGAGTCGGTCGTCACGTCGACGGCGTCGAAGATGTGACGCACCACGTCCAGGAGCGTGTCGGTGTGCGACGGCTGCGGCGAGCGCTTCAGTGTCGTGTTGACGATGACGGCGCGGAGGTCCGAGTAGTCGGCTGGCGCGGAGGAGCAGAGGGCCTGCTGGCGGTCGGAGAGGTCGGGCACGGGTCAGGGCGTGGGAGTATCAAGGAAGATCGGGACGGCGGTCTCGGCCACATGGTCGGCGAAGAGGGCACTGAGTCGCTCGGTCATCGGCCCCACGGTACCCGCGCCGATCGTCCGCCCGTCGAGGTCGGTCACGGCCGCCAGCTCGCCCATGGTGCCGCTGCAGAAGGCCTCGTCGGCGCGGTAGGCATCGGTGAGCGACAGCCGCGCCTCGCGGTGTGGGATGTCGTGGACGGCGCACAGGTCGAGGATCGTCTGGCGCGTGATGCCCTCGGGGCAGGCGTCGGCGTAGCTGGTCAGCACCTCGCCGCCGCGCACCAGGAACAGGTGGGTGCCGTTGCACTCGGCGATGAACCCGGCCTGGTCGAGCAGCAACGCCGAGTCGGCGCCAGCGGCGTTGGCCTCGATCTTGGCCATGATCGAGAGCAGCAGGTTGTTGTGGTGGATCTTGGGGTCGAGCACGTCCGGCGGCGGGCGGCGCACGGAGGAGGTCTGCACGCGGAGGCCGCTGCGGTCGTACACGGGCGCCTTCCACTCGGCCAGCACGATCAGCGTCGGCCCGGACTGGTTGAGCCTCGGGTCCATGCCGGACGTGATCTTGGTCCCGCGCGACAGCGTCAGCCGGATGTGGACGCCGTCGCGCATTCCGTTGGCGTCCACCGTCTTGCGCACCTCACGGATGATCTCGTCGTGGCTCGGGATCTGCTCGAACGCGAGCGCCCTCGCGGAGTCCGCCAGCCGGTCCAGGTGCTCGGTCAGGCGGAAGATCTTGCCGTCGTAGAGGCGGAGGCCCTCCCACACGCCGTCGCCGCCCTGAACGAGCGAGTCGAACGGGGACACGCCAGCGGAGTCGCGGTGCACCAGCGCCCCGCCGATGTTGACGAGGAGGTCGGCGTTGCGAGGGTCGAACTGTTGGAGCATGGGTGTGGGACGGGGGACCGGGGACGGCCGACTGCGGACCGCCGATGGATGGCTAGGCAAACGGGTCGGAAGAGTAATCGGGAGAATCCTCGCGGACTCGGCCCTTCCGAATGGCAGAGCGAAACGCCTGAAGCTTGGCGAAGAGCTTCTCCGACTGGCGATAGGCATCCCGTAGCGGAGAGGCGTCTGCCAGATACTCGCGCCGACGGATCAGGTGGAGACAGGCAACGGTCTCGACGAGCGAGCGAATCGCCATACCGACGAACCGGGCCTGCTCCGCGTCGCTCTGGCTGGTCGACCCCTCTGCGACATTGAGCGCAATGCTGTTGGCAGCCCGCGTCAGCTGGCTACGAAGTCCATATCGCTCACCATCAGGCATCGCATCCGCGATTCGGTACGCAGCGTCGGTGTACTCGATCGCAAGGGACCAGACCTCCAGCTTCTCGAACTTGTATCCCATAGCAGGCAGCTA
>JBCDLV010000490.1:0-2094 GCA_038744895.1 Bacteroidota bacterium
CTGGACTCGGAGCAGGAAGCGCTGGACCGCATGGCCCAGCGGGTCCGGCTGGCGGATGCACCGGAGCGCCCGACGCTGCTCGACGCGCTCGGCTTCGACCTGCGACCGGTGACCGACGAGACCGTGCTGGCCGATATCCGCCGACGGATGGGGCACGATGCGGGGCGCCTAGAGCGCGTGACCGAAGTGGTCCACCCGAAGCTGCGGGAGCGATTCCAGGGACACGTGCGCTCGACGTGGCGGAGCCGGACGAGCCTGCTGTGGCACGGATCGCGTTCCGAAAACTGGCTCTCCATCCTCGAAGGTGGACTCCAACTCCACCCGGAGCGCGCCCAGATCACGGGCAAGATGTTCGGATACGGACTCTACTTCGCCTCGTCGTTTCAGAAGTCGCTGGGGTACACGTCCGCGCGCGGTGCGGTGTGGGCGGGCCAGCGGTCCGACAGAGGCCACCTGGCGCTCTGCGAAGTGCACCTGGGGCGCTCGCTGAAGGTGCACCGACACGAGTCGTGGTGCTACGAACTCAACGGCGACGCACTGGCCAAGCGCGCCGCGCTCGTGCCGTACGACTCGCTGCACGCTTGCGCCGGCCAGATGCTCCGCCACGACGAGTACATCGTCTACAACGAGGCGCAGGTCCTCCCACGCTACCTCGTCGAAGTCTCCGCCTGACTCCGTTCGCATTCCTACCCCGCCGGCACCGCTGGCGATCAGGTCCTCTCCGTTCCCTGACAGACACAGATCCATGCAGACCCTCCGTGCCCTTACCGACGCCGCCGTCCACGACGCGGCCCTCTTCGACGGTGCCGACCGAGGCACCACGACCACGCTGGACGTGAAGCGCGTCCTCCGCGACCGAGGTTACTGGGCCACCCAGGCTGAGGTCTCGCACCGCATGGACCGGATCGCGCGGCGCGAGCAGTGGCCGTGGTGGAAGATGCTCGGCCGGTTCCGCCTGTACGGCGTGCCCGTGCACCGGCACGCCAGCGGCAGCGTGGCGGCGCGCGCGGCGCTCGTCAACTGACCCGCTGGCGCCTGCGCTCTGAAGGCAGCGTCGGCGCCAGTAGGGCTAGGGCCTGCGAGACAACGCCACTCGCGGGCTGCGAGCGGTCCCTGACGCACCCTGCGGCGTTGGACTCGTCGTCCGGGGCTCCGGCCCCGCGCTCCTCGCCCGTCTTGCCGGGGTCGCCAGGGCCTCGCCCTCGCCGGCGCTCCGACGTGTCTCACAGACCCTAGTCGCGCTCGAACTGGTCCACCTCGCCTGCCATCCGCACGAACACCTCGCGCATGGAGGCTCCGTACGGGTAGAACGAACCCTTGTCTCGCGCCTCCCATTTCTGCCGCATCGCGTCCGTGTCGATCCGCCAGTCGGGTCGGATCTCGCGGCTGATCTCGCGAAGGTCGGCGTGCAACTCCGCGGTCGTCGGGCGGCCGAGGTACCAGTAGCCGTTGTACACCTTCGCGACTTCCAGGCCAGGCTTCAGGACGATCGTGTGCGGGATCTGCGGCTTGTTGTGCGGATCGGTGTACTCGTGAATGTCGAGCGCGTCCGCCACGACGCGGTCCTTGTCGTACATGAACGGCCAGTGCGCGCCGACGCCCAGCCGCAAGTCGTTGAGCAGGACGAGGCTGTTGTCCGTCGTGATGGAGACGAGCCGCGTAAAGCCGACCTGCATCTCGGGGTAGAACCGAACCAGGTTGTGAAGCTGCTGGCGGTCCTTCGGGCAGTAGATGCCGCGGTGAAGCGTGAGCACCATCGGGTCGTCGCCCTGGAGGAGCGAGAGCGTCCGCGGCGTGTCGGTGTGGTCGGGGAGTTCGAAGTCGGGGAGGATGTCGCCGGGCTGGACCATCGCGCGAGGGGAGAAGTGCCGGCCTGCAACCCGAGCCTACCGCCGGGGTTGCTGCATCGACGCCGTCCCCCGCTGGCGAGGCCTCTCCGCTAGCGGGGAGCGTGGACGATGGCAACGCCAGCGGGGCGGGCACCGGAGCTAGTCTGTGGGCGTCACACGCCTCCACCCCTGCGCGTCCATGCGGATCGCCCTCTGCCAGATCAACCCGACCGTCGGCGACCTCGCCGGCAACGTCGCCCTCGTC
>JBCDLV010000491.1:0-2091 GCA_038744895.1 Bacteroidota bacterium
CGGCTCGCCGAGGTAGCTCTCGACCTGCACGTGCTGCCCGAACCCGACGATCTTGGCCTCGATCTCGTCGCTGAAGCCGCGCACGATCATCAGCGCCAGCAGCAGCGCGCCCGTGCCGACGGCCACGCCGCCGATCGCGGCTACGACGACGAAGCGGAGGAACCCGCGGCGCTCGTCCCGCCCCTCGGCGCCGCGCAGGTAGCGGAGGGCGAGCGTGCGTTCGAAAGGGCCGATCAAGGAGGGCTGTAGGCTATGGGCTGTAGGCTGTAGGCGCTCGGGCTTCAGCCAGGTACAAGATCGCACCGCCTCGGGGCGTGAGCGGGAGGGTAGACCGTGCGGCCTCTACACCCCGAGGCGGCAGACCGGAGGACCGCCTCGGGGCTGGAGACGTCTTCGGGCGTAGGAGTGCGGACCCCGAGGCGGAGCGGGGCGTCTCCTATCTTTTCAGAGCCCCCTCTGACGCGCCCTCTCCCCTCCCCCGACATGAACAACGCGGTCGCCACCCCTCCCTTCCCCCTCAACGAGCCCGTCCGGTCGTACGCGCCCGGGAGCCCCGAGCGCGCCTCGCTCCATCGCACGCTGATGGACATGCGCGGCCGCGAGATCGAGGTGCTGCCGGTCGTCGGCGGGCGTCGCATCGAGACGGGGCGGACGGAGACGATGCACCCGCCGCACGAGCACGGACGCTCGCTCGGGCGCTACCACAAGGCACGTCCGCACGACGTCCACGCGGCCATCGAGGCGGCCCTCGACGCGCGACACGACTGGAGCCGGATGGACTGGACCGACCGGGCGGCCATCTTCCTCAAGGCCGCCGACCTGCTCGCCGGGCCGTTCCGCGATCGGATGAACGCGGCCACCATGCTGGGGCAGTCAAAAAACCCCTACCAGGCCGAGATCGACGCGGCGGCCGAGATGGTCGACTTCTTCCGTTACAACGCCCACTTCCTGCGCCAGATCTACGAGGAGCAGCCGGTGAGCCCGCCGGGCGTCTGGAACCGGACCGAGTACCGCGCCCTCGAGGGGTTCGTGTTCGCGGTCACACCGTTCAACTTCACGTCCATCGCGGCCAACCTGGCGACCGCCCCGGCGCTGATGGGCAACACGGTGCTCTGGAAGCCCGCGCCGACGCAGATGTACTCGGCCCAGGTCATCGTCGACCTCCTCGAGGCGGCGGGCCTGCCGCCGGGCGTCGTCAACGTGCTGCCCGGCGACGGGGCCGACGTGGGCGACCCGGTGCTAGCGAGCGAGCACCTCGCCGGCCTCCACTTCACCGGCTCGACGGGCACCTTCAACCACCTCTGGCAGACGATCGGCCAAAGCCTCGACCACTACCGGACCTACCCGCGCATCGTGGGCGAGACCGGCGGCAAGGACTTCATCGTCGCCCACGAGAGCGCCGACCCCGAGGCGGTGGCGACGGCCATCGTCCGCGGCGCGTTCGAGTACCAGGGCCAGAAGTGCTCGGCCGCAAGCCGCGTCTACGTCCCCCAGGCGCTCTGGGGCGACGTCCAGCGCTCGCTCGAGGCCCAACTCGCCCAGATCACGGTCGGGCCGGTCGAGGACTTCTCGCACTTCGTCAACGCCGTCATCGACCGTCGCGCGTTCGACAAGATCACCGGCTACATCGACCGCGCCCAGGACGCCGACGGCGTGGCGGTGCTTCACGGCGGCACGTACGACGACCGCGACGGCTACTTCGTCGACCCGACGGTCCTCGTCGCCGACGACCCGGCGTACGAGACGATGGAGCAGGAGATCTTCGGGCCGGTCGCCTCGGTGTACGTCGGCTCGGAGTCGTTCGACGAGATGCTGACGCTGGTCGACAAGACGAGCCCGTACGCCCTCACCGGCGCCGTCTTCGCCCGCGAGCGCACGGCGCTCGCCCACGCCACCGACTGCCTCGCCGACGCGGCGGGCAACTTCTACCTCAACGACAAGCCAACCGGGGCCGTCGTGGGGCAGCAGCCGTTCGGCGGCGCGCGCGGCTCGGGCACGAACGACAAGGCCGGCTCGAAGCTCAACCTGCTCCGCTGGACCAGCCTCCGCTCGATCAAGGAGACGTTCGTGCCGCCGACGCACTTCGCCTAC
>JBCDLV010000492.1:0-2090 GCA_038744895.1 Bacteroidota bacterium
ACCCCGCCGAGGACGTTGATGAACCGGCGGTCCGTGGCGTCCACGTCGAGGAGGTTGCGGGCGAAGCCGGTCACGCGAACGGCGGTGCCTTGGAGCGAGAGCGTGTACCCGAGCTGCGCGTCGATGGACACGTAGTCGCCCGCGCGGAGCCGGGGGTCATTGTCCAGGTCACCCAGGCGGAAGACGCCCGGCTCGTCCGTCGCGGCGGCGGGGTTCTCAATGATCTCCTGGTCGCTCGGGAGCGAGCCGACCACCGTGAAGTTCTCCCCGACGTAGTTCACGTTGACGGCGCCGAAGGGGCCGCTTCCGGGGTCGAAGATGGCGCCGAAGGCCAGCGTCGTCTCCGGGGCGCCGGGGAACGAGATGCCCGCGAGGTCGCGCTCGACGCGGACGAGAGCGCCGGTCCGCTGGTCGCGGACGTTCTCGGGGCGAACGAACTCATCGAACCGGGAGTCCGTCAGGCCGAGCGAGCTGTACACGGTGAGGCCTCTGGCGGGAATGGCCCGGAGCTCGAGCTCGCCGCCGTAGAGTGTCGATGCGCCCGCGTTGATGGTTTCGAAAAAGGTGGGGGCGTCCTCGACCGGAACCGACACCTGCTGATTCGTCCAATCCGTGTAGAACACGTTCGCGTTGGCGATCAGCCGCCCGCCGAGCCATCGACTGCGATAGGCGAGCTCGTAGTTCCAGGTGTACTCCGGGTCGAACTGGCTGTTTTCGGAGCCGAGGATGAAGAACACCCCGCCCGCGCGGTACCCGCGCTGCACCGTCGCGCCGACGGACATGTCGGGTGTGAGGTCATAGGTGACGCCGACCTTGGGCAGCCACGCATCGAACGTGGTCTCGATCGCCTCGTCTTCGGCGGCCACGGCGTCGATGATGAGCTGTGCGATGGTGGGCTCGAACGGCGCCAGCGGGGGCGGCGTGCCCTCGAAGGTGACCGTCGCTGGCTGGACGTCGTTCCGGCTCGTGAACGACTCGTTGTCGTAGCGCAGGCCCGCCGTGAGCGTGAGCCCGTCGACAATCTCCTGGTTGACTTCGCCGAAGACGGCGTAGTTGTCCGTCTCCGTGATGTCGTTGGCGACAGCGTCATAGAGGATGCCGAACTGCGGGACCGGCCCGCCGAGCAGCACCTCGATCTGGGGACGCGCGAGGAAGAACACGTCGCCGTTGTCGTTGCGGACGCGGTCGGTGTCGAACCGGCCGTAGTAGCCCCCGAAGACGGCGCGCGTCCGGTCGGTCTCGAAGTTCAGCCGGAGCTCCTGCGTGAACGTGGTCTCGTCCGTGTTCGAGCGCTGGGCGACCGGGACGAAGACCGTCGGGTCGTCGGTCTGGAAGCGGAGCCCGTCGATGGCGTAGTCCATCGCGGTGAAGCCGGTCTGCGCCGTGAGTGCGAGGCTGGGCGCGAGATCGTACGTAGCCTCCACGTTGGCGGCGTCGAACGTCGTTTCCTCGAAAAAGGCGAACGGTCCGAGGTTCTGGCGCGCGCTGAAGTCGAGCTCCCCGTCGGCGTCGGCCGTGGCGGTCACGTTGGCGACGCCCGGGCGGTCGAAGGCGCGGGTGTAGCCGGCGAGGACCGAGAGGCCAGGGACGGCCGTCGGCGTGAAGAGGAGGCGGGCCTTAAGGTTGCGTTGATCGAGCTGCGTCGTCGTCGCGAAGTCATCTTCGTCTGAGGTGACGTTGACGTAAGTGAAGTCCCGGTCCTCGGTCCCGGATTCGCCCGAGACGCGGAAGGCGAGTTGGTCGGCGATGATGGGGCCGGTCACCATGAAGGCGCCCTCCAGTGCGTCGTTGCTTCCGCCGCGCACGCGCGCTGCCGCGCCATACTCGAACGAAGGCGCCGCCGAGCGGAGGTAAACCGCACCTGCGAGCGAGTTGCGACCGGAGAGTGTGGACTGCGGGCCACGGAAGACCTCGATAGCCTCCAGGTCCCACGCGCCGCGAATCGTGCGGAACGTGCCGAAGCGGCCCTGCTGGATGCCGTCAACGTAGAGTGCGGCCGTGGGGCCACTCCCGCCGCCGATGCCTGTGTTGGGGATGCCTCGGATGGTGAAGACGCCGTTTCCGCTCGTGGACACGTTGCCGACCTGGCG
>JBCDLV010000493.1:0-2087 GCA_038744895.1 Bacteroidota bacterium
CACGCTCCATGTCCGACCGTTTCCCGTCAGATCGCCGCGCTCGCACGGGCGAGAGGCCTGAGGATGCTGTGTTCGAAGACGTCGGCCACTCCGGCGATGGCGCCGGCGACCTCCCCGTGTGGGAGTCGCTGGGCGAGCCGGAGCCCACGGCACAGGAGCCGGTCGTCATCGATGCGTTCGAGCCGTCCAGCGGAGACGGCGTCTCCCAGGGCGACGGGAAGGCTCCCTTCGGGTACACCCCAGGGGACCGCTTCCGCATCGACTTCGACGAGCCGCCAGCGGTGCCCTCGACGGCCCTGGCGCCGATCCCTCGGCGTGCCCGACCGGAGACGCAGGCAGGTGCGGTCATCGTCCCACCGGTGCAGCCGCCGGCGTTGCCCCGCGCGGAGGCTCGCCGCTCGGCCATCGACAAGGTGCGGATGCTGCGCCGCCACAAGTGGCTCATCCTGGTGCTGTCGGTGCTCGGCCTCGCGCTGGGGTACCTCTACACCCTCCTGACGCCGTCGGTATACGAGGCCCACAGCCTCCTGCTCATCAACCCGGCATCGGAGGAGGGCGACATCGCGGCGGCTCCCGGCGCCGAGGAGAGTCGCGTCCTGAACCAGGCACTCGTGATCCAGCAGGCGCCTCAGATTGCCGAGGAGACGGCCCGCATCCTCATCGACCGCCCCGAGGCGTCGGGGCTAGCAGCCCTCCGCGACGCGACGGAGGCCTACGGCGACCCGCTGACGGTCGAGTCGCTCGCCGACTTCATCCAGGAGGAAGTGGTCACAGTCGAACCGGCGGCCGACGAGGCCGACGCCATCCGAGTGGCCGCGGTGGCCGAGACGCCAGAGGAGGCTGCGCTCATCGCCCGCCTCTACACCGATGAGTACACCGACCTCACCCAGTCGACCCTACGGGATCGCTCGACGCGGACGCGTGAGGCCCTGGAAGAGGAAATCGCCCGCGCGGAGGGCGAGCTGTCCGAGATCGAGCAGCAGCTCCAGAGCTACATGACCCGCCGCAACGCGGCCGGTCTCGACGACCAGACGCGTGTGACGGTGAGCCAGATCGGGCAGCTGCAGAGCCAACTCGACATCGCCCGTGCAGAGGCACAGACACATCGCGCACGCCTGTCGCAGCTCCGCGCCGACCTGGCCTCGGTTCCGGCACGCCTGGAGCAAAGCGCCGCGGTGCCTTCGGCTGTGGAGACCGCCGACCTGGACACGCGCATCGCCGCCGACGAGCGGCTCCTGGAGCAGATCTACACCCAGAACCCCGAGCTTCGCGGCAACCCCGCCGGGCATCCGAACGTGGCGGCCATCGACCAACGCCTCCGTGACCTCAAGGCCGAGCGCCGCCAGCGGATCGCTCAGCGCACAGACGCTGCCGTCGCTGCCGGTGGCCTCGATCTGAGCAGCACGGAAGCCAACGGCCAGGCGTACCTCGCCAGCCTGCGCACCCAGATCTCGGCCGTCTCCGCAGACCTCGCGGGCGCGCAGGCTCGGGCTGCGACGCTCTCGTCCCGCTTGGGCCAAGCCCGCGGCCAGCTGCAGGCCGTGCCGGAGCAGCGCGTCCAGCTCGATCGTCTGGAGCGCCAGCGGGAGGCCACGGCCGCTACGCTGCGCCAGCTTCAGCAGGAGAAGGACCGCGCGTCTCTCTCGGAGACGACGGAGCTGGGCTTTGCGCAGGTGATCCGCGACGTGCGGGTGCCGCGCGAGCCGAAGGGCCCGGGCCTCCTGGGCAACCTCGCCGTGGGCGGACTGCTCGGCTTCCTGCTCGGGCTCGGGCTGGCGTTCGTGCGCCATCAGACCGATAACCGCGTCTTCACGCCGGACGACCTTCGTGACAACGGATTCACCGTCGTCGGGACTGTCCCGGACCTCACGAAGGCCCTGCGCGGTGGCCGCCAGCAGGTCGAGGGGGCCTCGGTGCATCCGGGCCTCGTCGCGCTGACACAGCCACTCGGGGCCGAGGCGGAGGGCTTCCGCCACCTCCAGGCGGCCCTCGCAGCCGGACCGCAGGCGCCGCAGGTGGTGCTCGTCGGCGCGCCGGGCGCCCACGCGGGCAAGAGCCTGGTGGCCACGAACCTGGCAGTCGTCGCG
>JBCDLV010000494.1:0-2082 GCA_038744895.1 Bacteroidota bacterium
CATCGGGTTCGACTGCGACGGGTCTACGCCGTGGGTACCGAGAGCTCGGCTGGCAACGTCTGATTTCCCGTCAAGGCGTCAGGCAGCCACGACGCGATCAGTGGGGCCGTCATGAGCCCCTTGGCACCGAAACCAGCCAGAAGCCAGACGTTTGTGCGGCCAGGGAGTCTTCCGGCGAGTGGGAGTCTCCGGGGCGACACGGAGGTCGGAACGGTGAGACGGACGCCAGCTCGCCGCTCCATCACCTCGGCGCTACCGAGCGCCGGCACGAGGCGCTCGGCTTTGATGAGAAGCTCTGGATCCGCTGCTGGGTCGGGGTCCAGGTGCTCGAAGGCGTGCTCGAAGGTCGACCCAATGAGTACGCCATCAGGCGTCGGAACGGCATACCCTCGGCCCGCGACGGGCGGATGCGGCGGCTGGAGATCGTCCGGAGCGCTCACCCGAATCACTTGGCCTTTGACAGGATGCAGCGGTAGCGACGACGTCAGCGCCAGCTGGCGGCAGCCGTAGCCCGGCGCGAGAACGAGGTGCTCGAAGGCGATTTGCCCTGTATCTGTTATTGCAAAATGCAAATCTGCAGATACGAGTCGCGCTCCGACCGTACGACATCCCGATTCCCGAATGGCGCCCTCGACCAACGAGGGGAGGTCAACCCATCCGCCTTGGGCGACCCACAGCGCTCCGTGCGGCGCCCGCACCAACGGAAATCGCTCCCCGCTGGCGCCAGCAGACAACCACGCCAGCCCTGAGTGCCCATTGGCCCGCTCCTGGAAAATCTCCGCCTGTGCGAGCGACTGAGCAGGCCGCACGATGCCTGTTGCGTGAAACGAAACACCAGCCGTCAGCGCCAGCTGGCGCGCGGCGTCGAGTGCCTCCTCGTGACGCCAGCTGGCCTTGGCTTTCTGACCCATGAACGGGTTGACCAACCCCGCGGCGGCCCCCGACGCGCCGGATACGGGCCCGTTGGCATCGATCACGACGACGTCGTAGTGCTGGCTCAGGGCGACGGCCGCCGCCGCGCCCGCCAGCCCGGCACCGACGATGAGCACCTCGCACGAGGAAGGGAGAGACGAGTCCACGGAGACCACGAGTAGCTTGCCAAAGCTAGACGATATCCGTCATGACACTCCTCGCGATGAGACCTGTAGTTACAGCTGGCGCATGAGCACGAACCGGCACATCGCGGTCGTCGGCGGCGGCGTCATCGGACTCAGCTCAGCGTTCCGCATGGCTCGGCAGGGCCACCGGGTCACGGTGATCGACCGAGGCGAGCTGGGCCGGGGGACCTCGTGGGCAGCGGCGGGCATGCTGGCGCCAGCGGCGGAGATCGGCTTCGAGGAACTCGACCTGTATCGCCTGGGACGGCGGAGCCTGGACCTATGGCCCGGCTTCGCGAAGGAGGTCGAGTCCGCATCGCAGCATTCGGTCGGGTACCGGACTGAGGGGACACTGGTCGTCGCGGACGACCGCGACAGCATGGCGGCACTGCGTCGCCTGCACCGATTCCAACAGGAGCAGGACGTTCCCACGACGTGGCTGACGGGCGAGCGGGCGCGGGAGATCGAACCGCTGCTTTCGCCTCGTGTCGGTGCCGCCGTCGACTCACCCGCGGACCACCAGGTCGACAACCGCGCGTTGGTCGATGCGCTGACAACGAGCGTACGCCAGCTGGCGCGGGTCGTGGAGCACGCCACCGTCGAGACGGTAACGCCCGGTGAGCTGCCATCGGTGACGATGGACGACGGTTCAGTGCTCACGGCGGATGCCGTCGTCGTGTCCGCTGGCGTGTGGTCTCGCCGCATCGACGGGTTGGTCCCCGCGCCGCCGGTGCGCCCCGTCAAAGGAGAGGCGCTGAGCGTCCGCATGCGCCCGAGCGAGGGACTGGAGCTGTCCCGCGTGATCCGCGGCCCCGACGCCTACCTGGTTCCCAAACCGGACGGCCGGCTCGTGATCGGCGCCAGCAGCCAGGAGCGCGACGACCTCGTGCTCACGGCTGGTGGCGTTTTTCGCCTGTTGGAGGGCGCGGTCGAGGTGCTCCCCGCCGTCGAGGAGATGGAACTGGTCGAGACGTGGGTCGGCCAG
>JBCDLV010000495.1:0-2075 GCA_038744895.1 Bacteroidota bacterium
CGCTGGAGGCGCCAGCCCTCGTCGAAGATCTGCTGCCACTCGGCCTGCGGATCGACGCGCTGCCGCAGGTCGCCGAGGTTCAGCGCGCCGCTGCCGGCCTCCGGCGGGCCGCCTGCTGCGCCGACGATTCCCCACGTCCCGCCCTGCCGGTAGAGCGCCTGCTGGCGGTCATGGGACGTCTCGAACGAGAGGACGCCGCCGAGAAAGCGCGTCGGCTCGGCGTCGTCGAGGCTGTAGCGGTGGACGGTCACTCCTGGCTCGCCCTGTGCCGATTCGAGCACGAACACATGGCCCTCGGGCCCGGCCACCAGGCCGACGTAGTTGCGCGCTGGCAGGCCTGGCGCGGCGATGATGCGGCGGTCCAGGCCCTCTTGGTCGAGTTGCACGGTGGCCTCGTCGTTTTCTGTGGCGTCGTCGTCCGCCTCGGTGCCCTCCGTGTCTTCGCCCTCTGCGTCCTCCTCACTGCCCTCGTCGTCGTCGGTGTCTGCCTCCGGCTCGTCGTCGCTCGTGGGGAGGAAGGGCGAGGCTGTGTCGTCAGCCAGCGCGACGACGTAGAGGCTGCGCGTGACCGGCCGGTCGTACGAGCTCATGTCGAGCCAGCCCGTGTTGAGGCCGTAGTCGGTCGAGGCGAGCAGATAGAGGTAGTCGCCGCTGGCGTCCCAGACGGGCGTGGTGGCGTCGGCGAAGCCGTCGGTGACCTCGATGATGGCGTTCTCCTCGGTGTCGTACACGCGGATCTGCTTGAGCTGCGTGTCGAGCAGGCGGGCGTAGGCGAGGTAGCGGCCACCGGGTGCCCAAACCGGGTTCATGGTCCGGTTCGGGTGGGCGTAGCCGTCGGTGTCGAGCACGCGAGCCTGCCCGCTCTCGGTGTCGACGAGCCAGAGTCGGTAATCGGTGTCGGTGAACGCGAGGTGCTCGCCGTCCGGGCTCCACTGCGGGCGGAAATAGAACGTCGGGTCAGGGAGCGCGATCGTGCGGGCGGTCTCGCGGCCGAACTGGTCGGCGACGACGAGCTGGTACTCGCCCGACGCGTCCGAGAAGTAGGCGATCCGTGAGCCGTCCGGGCTCCAGACGGGCGAGCGCTCGGCGACCCCGGTCGTCTGCGTGAGGTTGCGCCACGGACCGTTCTCCTTCGGCACCGTGAACACGTCACCGCGGTGCTCGAAGAGCGCTCGTTGCCCGGTCGGCGAGAGCGACGCGTTCGTCAGCGCCGACGCCTCCACTGCCTCCCACCGCGGGCGGACCGTGTCGAGGTCGCCCCGCGCTGTGACCACGAGCTGCGTGCTCTCGCCCGAGGCGGGGTCGAGCAGGTGGAGGTAGCCGCCCTGCTCGTAGACGAGCCCGCCCGGCCCGGCGTCGAGGCTCTTGACGTCGAACTCGCGGTGGAACGTGAGCTGTCGCTCCGCGCCCGTGGCCGGGTCGAAGCCCCACACGTTGCCCGCATAGTCGCGCTCGGACAGGTAGTACACGACACCGTCGTGCCACACCGGGCGGAGGTGCCGCTCGTCGGTCGGCTGCGGCGTTCGCGTCAGGCTGAGGTCGTCGAGGTCCACGATCCAGATCGGCTGGGCCTGGCCGCCGCGGTAGTTGCGCCACTCGGGGTCCCAGTACGTGATCGGCTCATAGGCGACGTGGCGGCCGTCGGCGGAGATCTCACCCTGCGCGGCGCGTGGCACGCCGAGCGGCTCGGGAAGGCCGCCCCCCTCGGCAGCGACCGTGTAGAACGTATTGAGCTCGGTCGGATGGCCCTCGCGGGCAGAGCGGAACAGGATGCGGTTGCCGTCGGGCGTCCATCCCTGTACTACATCGCCGCCTGGGTGGTACGTCAGCCGCTCGGGGATGCCGCCAGCGGCGGGGACGCGGTAGACATCCAGGTTGCCGTCGTACTCGGCTGAAAACGCGATCCAGTCACCGTCGGGCGAGAAGTGCGGCGTTGTCTCCGTCCCCACGTCGCTCGTGAGCCGGCGCGCCTCGCCACCTGCGCGCGCGACAATCCACAGGTCATCGGCGTAGACGAACGCGACGTGGTCGGTGCTGAGCGTCGGCTCGCGGAGCAGGCGGGTGCCCTGGGCCGA
>JBCDLV010000496.1:0-2069 GCA_038744895.1 Bacteroidota bacterium
CGGCGGCGCGCTCTGGCTCGGGACCGACCGGGGGCTCTCCCGGTTCGACCCGGTGACCGAGACCGTCGCCACGTTTACGTCTGCCGACGGATTGCACGGCGACGTGATCGACCTGATGTCCTCGGCCAAGGCCGCTGACGGCACCCTCTTCATGGGCGGCCCGGATGGCTTCACCGGGTTCGACCCGAGCTCCGTCGCCGCCCGGCAAGCGGGCACACCCGTCCAGTTCTCGTCGGTGATCGCCAGCGGGGTCCGTCGAGCTGGTGTCACCGCGGGCGATACGGTCCGGCTGTCACACGACCTGCGCCAGCTGGCGGTCGAGTTCGCTACGCTTGACTTCACCGCTCCCTCGCGGACCGAGTACCGGTACCGGCTGCTCCCCTACGAGACGACCTGGACCAACGCCGACGCGCGGTCTGCAGAGGCGCGCTACGCCGCCGTCCCCCCGGGCGAGTATGTGCTGGAGGTGCTGAGCAGCGGCCCGAACGGAGGGTTTGGCGAGACCCCGTCCCGACTTTACGTCCACGCCCCTCCGCTCTGGTGGGAGCGAGCGAGCATTCAACTCCTGGGGCTGATCTTGGCCCTGGGAGGGGTCGGCGCCATCGGCTGGAGAGCGACCCAGCGCGCGGAGCGACGGCGTGCCGAGGCCGCCGAGGTCGCCCGCCGGCTGGCGGCGAGCCGGGAGGACGAGCGCCTCCGGCTGGCCCGCGAGATCCACGACGGCGCCGTCCAGCACCTCTACCGCACGGGCCACGACCTGGATGTCCTCGCCGAGACCGCGGGCGTCCAGGCCGTCGCGCCCGTCCGCGCCAGCCTGGACGAAGCCGCTGGCGACCTCCGAGCCGTCCTGGCAGACCTACGCCCCCCGCAGGTGGGGACGCTCGGTGCCGCCGCCGCCGTCCGCGCTGCCGTCGACCGCTTCTCGGAGACCTACCCCGAGGTCCAGATCGACCTCGACCTGGCGGTGACCGGACGCCGGTGGCCGGCCTCCATCCAGCATGCCGCCGTCCGGATCGTACAGGAGGCCCTGTCCAACGCAGGCCGGCACGCGGAGGCCTCCGCCCTCAAGGTCCGGCTGGCGGAGGCAGGCGAACACGCGATCGTCGAGGTCGCCGACGACGGCGTCGGCTTCGACACGGGCGTCTCCGCTGTGGACCACGTGCGCGGCGGTCACTTCGGCCTGGCGGGACTGCGCGAGCGCGCGGCAGGGCTCGACGGGACCGTCGAGGTCGCGTCGGCGCCTGGCCGTGGCACCCGCATCCTGGCCCGCCTTCCGCTGACTCCGCTGGCGCCCGCCGCCACGCGCTGGATTGGCGATGTCTCACGCCGACCATGACAGAGTCGTTCGGGATCGCCACGCCGGCCGCGCACCACACAAGCCTCCTGCTCTCCTCGCTGCCTCCGGTGGCCGCGCCATCCGGTCCCTGTGCCGCGTACGCACCAACCGCTGGCGTCTGTCTCGGCACCTGCTCCTGAGCCCCATTTCCATGTCCATCCGAATCGCCCTCGCCGATGACCACCCGGCCTTCCGCGCTGGGCTCCACGCGCACCTCGACCGGGAGGAAGACTTCGACATCGTCGCCGAGGCGTCCGACGGCCAGCAGGCGCTCTCGGTCGTCCGCAGCGATGCCCCGGACGTGCTGGTCCTCGACATGGAGATGCCGGGCCTGAGCGGGATCGAGGTCGTCGAGCAGCTCACACAGGAGGGTACGGCCACGGCCATCTTGGTCCTGAGCGCATTCGAGGACGAGGACTACATCTTCAGCGTGCTCGATGCCGGCGCCGCGGGTTACCTGTCCAAGCAGGAGCCCCTGGGAACCATCGCCGATGCCATCCGAGGCGCCAGCCGAGGCGATGTCGGGTGGCTGTCGCGCCAGATCAGCGCGCTCTACGTGCGACGGCGCCGGGAGGACCGCATCAACGCCCGTCGCCGCGCCGAAGCCGAGGACTTCCTCTCCGACCTCTCCCCTCGCGAGCGGGAAGTCCTGGGGCTGGTGGCGCAGGGCCTCGACAACCGCTCCCTCGCCGACCAGCTCTTCATCTCCGAGAGCACCGCCAAGAAGCACGTC
>JBCDLV010000497.1:0-2061 GCA_038744895.1 Bacteroidota bacterium
AAGCTGTCCGAGCGCAGGTCTGCGACGAGCGGGCCACCGGTGCCCGTCACCGTGTAGGTGTCGACGTACTCGCCGGAGTCGAGCGTGGGGTCACCGGACGCCAGCTCGCCCGTCTCGGTGCGCCCTGGTCCCCCGCTGGCGCTCGGCGCCGAGCTGCCGTCACCCACGTCGAGCGCCAGCTGGTACCGGCCCGACTCGCCCGGCTCGAACGAGGTGATGAGGATGCGGTAGGTCCCTGCGGTCTCTGCCGTCACGTCGAGGCACGACCGCGTGAAGTCGCCCTGGGTGCAGTCGTCGTTGTCTTGCTGGTCGCCCTCTGGCGGGATGACGATCAGGTAGGGGTCGAAGTCCGATGACGTCAGCGTCGCCGCCAGGCGCTGCCCCGCCTCCAGGACGACCTCGCGACGGTCGACGAACTCGCCGGACTCGAGCTGGTCGTCGCCAGCGGTGAGCGAACCGGGGCCTTCCGCTGGCGCAGTGCTACTGAGCCCCCCCTCGCCGACGGTGATTTGGACGGTGTAGTCGCCCGTCTCGCCTGGCTCGAACGACGTCACGCCGATGCGGACGCGGCCAGTCCGATCGGCCACCAGTGTGGCGCACGACCGCGACAGATCGCCCTGGGTACAGTCGTCGTTGTCCTGCTGCTCGCCCGAGGATGAGATCACGAGGACGTAGGTATCGAAAGCCTCGGAAGTCACCACGGCGGTGACGGCCTGGCCCTCTCGGGCGGAGACGGCGTACTCGTCCAGGTACTCGCCTGTGTCCAGGGTGTCGTCGCCCGGTCCGAGCGTGCCGGAATAGGTCTGGGCAGAGGCTGCGGATCCGAGCGTCGCAAGCGCAGCGATCAGGAGGAAGCGGTTCATCGAGTCAATCGCGGGGAATGGGAAGGCCGCGCACACGGGGCGGAAAGAAACAACGCTACCACTCGGGTCACCTCGCTGAGAAGTGACCTTCGTTCCGTTTCACTGGCACGTGCCGACCGGTTTAGGACGCCAGCGGGTCGACTCAGGAGAAGGCGCTGAGCCCGGTGGCCTCCAGTCCAAGCACGAGAGTGTGGACCTCGTCGGTGCCCTCGTAGGTCACGACGGATTCGAGGTTGGCCATGTGCCGCATCACCGGGTAGATGCCGAGCACGCCATTGCCGCCGAGCAGCTGGCGGCTCTGGCGGGCGACATCCAGTGCCATGCGGACGTTCTCACGCTTGGCGAGGGACACGTGGGCGGGGCGCATCGTGCCTTCGTCTTTCATGCGGCCCAGGCGCCAGCCGACCAGTTGGGCCTTGGTGATCTCGGCCAGCATGTCGGCGATATGGTTCTGAACCAGCTGGAACCCGGCGACGGGCTTGCCGAACTGCTCGCGCGATGTGGTGTGCTGGAGCGCTGCATCGTAGCATGCCAGCGCCGCGCCGATTACGCCCCACGCGATGCCGTACCGCGCCTGCGTCAGGCACGACAGCGGTCCGCGCAGGCCTTTGACATTCGGCAGCATGGCCGATGCCGGAACCCGGACCTCGTCGAGGACGACTTCCGACGTGACGGCCGCACGCAGTGACCACTTGTCCATGATCCGGGGCGTCGAGACACCCGGCAGGCTGGTCTCGACCAGGAAGCCGCGGACATCGCCCGCGTCGTCCTTGGCCCAGACCAGCGCGACATCGGCGATGGATGCATTCGTGCTCCACCGCTTGTGGCCTGTAATCACGTACTCGTCGCCGTCTCGGACGGCGCGCGTGGTCATCGCGCCGGGGTTCGACCCCACGTTGGGCTCGGTGAGGGCAAAGCACCCGATGGCTTCGGCCGTCGCCAGCTTGGGAAGCCAGCGCGTCTTTTGCTCCTCACTGCCGTAGGCGTTGATCGGGTACATGACCAGCGATCCCATGACGGAGCAGAACGAGCGGAGCCCGCTGTCTGCGCGTTCCACCTCTTGCATCATGAGGCCGTAGGTCACGCTCGACGCGCCGAGGCCGCCATACTCGGTCGGGATCGTCGGCCCGATGACGCCGAGCTTCGCCAGTCCGCGGCCGATCTCGACGGGGAACGTCAGGGCCTGGGCGTGTTGCTC
>JBCDLV010000498.1:0-2059 GCA_038744895.1 Bacteroidota bacterium
CGCTGTTCCGCATCGGCTCGGTCAGCAAAGCCTTGACCGCCCTGGCCGTCTCGCGGCTCGTGGACGACGGACGGCTCCGCTGGGACGACGACGTGGCGCCATACGCCAGCGGGATGACCAACCCGGGCGGCTTCCGCGACCCGGTGCGGCTGGAGCATCTCGTCACGCACACCGGCGGCTTCGACCAGGTCGGCTACGGGCGGCGCGTACGCCGAACCGAGTTGACGCTCGCGGAGCGCAAGGCCCTGCGTCCGAGCCTCGGCGAGTTCCTCAACGACCGGATGCTGCGGCGCGTCCGCCCCGCTGGCGAACACTTCGTCTACGACACGTACGGCATCTCGCTGGCCGGTCACGTCCTCGGCGAGGCCACAGGCCTGTCGTACCGCGACGCGATGCAGCTCGAGCTGTTCGGTCCGCTCGGCATGACGCGCTCCGCTGTGGAGGCCGAGGGCGACCTCCTCGACGACCTCGCGGTGGGCTACGGCTGGAACGGATCGGCCTACGTCGCGCAGCCCTACGAGCTGTACATGAGCATGCCTGCCTCATCCATCGACGCCACGCCAGCGGACATGGCGCGCCTGATGGAGGCGCTGACCGGCGGCGGCGCCAACGCGCACGGGCGTCTCTACAGCGAGGCGATGGCGGCCGAGGTTCTGGGTCCGCAGTACCGTCCGCACCCGGCCTTCTCAGGCATGTCGCACGGCTTCTGGGAGTCGCTCCCGTCGGTGGGCCTGCCCGACGGCTACGGCACGCGCGTCCTCGGCCACGGCGGCACCATGCTCGGCTACGCGACCTCACTCACGCTGTTCGTGGAGGCCAACGTGGCGGTGTTTACCGTCGCCAACCGCCACGCGGAGGCGGGCGGGCCGTGGGTCCAGGTGGCCGCGCGCGTCAACGAAGCCGTGGGGAGAGCACTCAACGGGTCGGTGGACGCGAAGCCTCTGGCGCTGGAGCCCTCGCGGGGCACGACCGCCGATCTCGACGCCTACGAGGGCGAGTACGTGCGCGGGCTCTACTGCGAGACCTGCACCGAGGCCGAGTTCGCCCGGGGCGGCTGGCGCCGCTCCTCGGGCACCGCGGTCACGCGCGAAGGCGAGCGCCTCCGCTTCCGCGACGCGCTGTACGCTCCGTCGGAGGAGGCCGACGTGTTCGTGCGCGTGGCGGGCGAGGGCGAGCAGGGCTTGGTCTTCAAGCGCGACGCCAGCGGGCAGGTGGTCTCGGTCACCACCTCAGGCGGTCCGGTGGAGCGGTATCGCGTTCAGGACTGATCTCACAGGCCCCGCTGGCGGTCACAGGGTACTCGCCAGCGGGGCCGGACTGGGCGCCTGGGCGCGCTCGGTGTGCGCGAGCGCTCAGTCCAGGGCTGCAAAACCGGCCAAAACGGGCGGCGACCTGGGTTGGCATGGCCATTGGCATGTGTCGGGTGTTCCAACACTCCACGTTGACATGCTGACCACGTCCCGCACCCTCCGCACCCGCGCCTCCATCCGCGTCCACGGCACCACCTTGTACGGCACGCGCTCGGCTCCTGCCCCGCGCCGCGCCTTCGGCTCGTGGAAGGTCTCCAGCACCCGCCAGATGCCGACCCGCTCGGTCCGGTAGCTCTGGCTCGCAAGCGCCGCACCTCGCCGACCGGATCCGTCCGTCGTGATGACGATCCGGCTCGGGAGGTCCCGCCGCGCCCGCAACGTCGCTCCCCGAACCGGCCTCTGGCGAGACGCCAGGGGCCGACGGATGTCTCTCCGTGCTGATGCCTCCCGCCTGTGCTCCTTCGATGTCCATGCTTCGCCGTCTCTGCCTCCTCCTTCTGTGCGTTCTCGCGGCCCTGTCCGTCCGGGCCCAACCGGCCCCTGACGGCTTCCCGGATCGCGCGGACGCCCTCCTCACCGCATACCACCGCGCAGGTCTCCTGAACGGGGCCGTCCTCGTCGCCGAGGGCGACCGCGTCCTCTACGAGGGCGGGTTCGGATTCGCCGACCATGCGTGGGAGATCCCAAACACACCCGACACGCGATTCCGAGTCGCCTCGACGACCAAGCAGTTCACGTCCGCCCTCGTC
>JBCDLV010000499.1:0-2047 GCA_038744895.1 Bacteroidota bacterium
CGGCTCACGGCTTCTGGTACAGTCGGGCCGGCCGTTCACGCCGTTCGACCTGGCGGCCTCCGAGGTCGAGTACGCCCTCTCGCGGCGAGGCGTCCGCGACCTCGACCGTCTGAACCAGGAGCGAACGTCGGGCTACGCGCGGTGGGACCTTCGCGTGGACCGGCGCTTCGGCATCGGGCGGAGCGTCAACGGCGTCGTCTACTTGGATGTCCAGAATGTGCTCGACCGCGAGAACGTCTTCGCGCTGGAGTACACCGAGGACCCCGCTGAGCCCGACCGTCTCCGCGAGCAGACCAACGTAGGCCGCCTGCCGACCGTCGGGTTCAGCATCGAGTTCTAACCCGGTACGCCCCTGCTGGCGGACGCCAGCGGGCCGGATCTACGTCGGTTGGAGACGCGGACGCGCCTACTCGCCCGCGGCGATGGCGATGCCGCGCTCCAGCACCTCGTCGCGGCCGGCTCGGATGCCGGCCAGCGTACGCCGCACCTCGACCTCGGGCTCGATCCCCACCGCGTGGAGCACGCGCCCGTCGTGGCGGCGGACGCGCATCCCGGTCCAGGCTACCTGATGGCCGCCGGGCAACGCCAGCGGGTTGACGTTGCCATTGGCACCGGCCGTGGCGCCCCCGACGGTCGTGCCCACGTCAAAGTGGTCCACGATGCCCAGGATGGACTCCGCGTAGCTGATCGCGCGAGCGTCCGTCAGAAACACGAGGCGCCCGCCGATGTGCGGCTCCATGGGGCGGATGTGCTCCCAACGGACCGAGTCGATGCCGGCCCCGCCGGGCTCGCCGGGGCGCACCGTCTGCATGACTTCGAGCCACGCAGACACCACCGGTTCACGGACGAGGTGGTTCAGGAACGTCGTGGACATCTGGCCTGGGTAGCCGCGGAAGTCGAGCACCACACCCCGCGCCGCAGCCAGGTCGTCGAGGCGAGCGGTGAACAGGCTGTCGTTGGTGCGGTCGATGTCGACGTACACGATTCCCGGTCTCACCTCCGCGATGGGGTCGGGCCGCCGCTCCGCTGGCGCTCGCTCCACGCGAGCGACCTCGACGTCGAGGCGGCGTCCTTCGCGGTCGAGCACCACGCGAGCCGTGGACCCGGCGTCTCCCCGACCAAAGGCGCGGAACGCTCGACGGGTGCGCCACTGCGGCGAGCCCGACATGAGCGCCGCCTCGGCCTCCAGGAGAGCCTTCGCGTCCTGGCCGTCGATGCTGACGATCACATCGCCGCGCTGCACCTGTGCGGAGCCCGCTGTCGCCACGACCACGACCTCGCCCTCGGCGGTCTCGACGGCGAACGGCAGGTCGGAGGCTCGCTCCACACCGGCACAGAGGACGTTGCCGTGGCCGTCGTCGAGGCGGCTCACGAGGCGACGCAGCACCTCGCAGTGACCCGCTGGCGTCGAGGCGTCGAGCGCACCGTCGAGGGCCTCGACGAGCGCCGCATCCAGATCCACCTCCACGTCGTCGCGGTAGGGGTAGAAGTGGTGGAACACGCTCCACGCCACGATCACGTCGGCCGCGCGTGTGGCCCGGGAGAGCCCGCTGGCGTCCGGCTCAGAGAGTGCCGCGAGAGCGCCTCGCAGCCCATCGAGCGCATCCGCCTCGGGGCGAGGGAGCGTTTGGTCGTCGCGGCTGTACAGCGCCAGCGGGACCGATGCCGAGAGGCCGCGTCCGATCTCCACGACGGCCACCTCGCCGGGCGCCGAGCGCGCGCCGAAGAGAGGCGCAGCGGGATCCCCTGGAGAGGCAAACGAGATGCGGAGCGATCGGTCCCCGTCGGACCCCTCGGGGCGCACGTCGAGCGCGTAGCCCGGTCCGGCCCCGCCCCACCCCTCGGGGCGGTCCGCCACTTCGAACGACGCGTTCGAGATGCTGACAGGCTCCCACCCGGCATCGCCTTCCACGTCGAGGCGGAAGGCGTCCAGCCACGCCGTCCCTGGGCGAAGGGCGAGCCCGCCGAACGCCAGCATGGAGGCATCATCGTCTACGGTCCCCTCGACCGAGTAGGTCTCCCACGTCCCGGAGGTCACCGGGTTGTC
>JBCDLV010000500.1:0-2037 GCA_038744895.1 Bacteroidota bacterium
CCCTTTCCGTTGGTCCCGGCGATGTGGACCACGGGCAGCCCCTTGTGCGGATCGCCGAGGACGCGGAGGAGCGCCTCCATGCGGCCGAGGCCGGGGGCGTAGGCCCCCCGGTCGGTCGCAAACCGGGGCAGGTCGAGCAGACGGCGTTCTCCGATCGTCACGGGGGCTGGAGCGGGGACGGCCGCTGACGGCAATCGCTCCCGCCCCGTTCCGCCGTTTACCGAACGACCGTTAACGGCCGGGTTACGTGGTGCGTCTGGTCGGACAAGCGCACGAGGTAGACGCCGGGCGCCAACCGCGACGCGTCGAGCTCGGCCCGGTACGTGCCCGCTTGGCGTGGCCCGCTGGCGAGCACCGCGACCTCGCGGCCGAGCGCGTCGTAGACCGCCAGCCGGGCGCTCTCGGATGCCGCGCGAAGCTCGTAGATCAGGTCGACCGGGCCGGCGGCCGGGTTCGGCGACGGCGCGTGGAGGTCGAAGGTGCCGGTGGCCTCCTGCCCGAGGGCCGTCGCGAGTGTGGAGTTGGCCTCGACGGCACCGATGTCGCACCCGATAGGTCCGGAGCCGCCTCCGTCGGCGGGTCGCTGGAATCCCCGCTGGTCGGCGTTGCCGTCGCACGTGCCTGCGTCGAGGAGGGGGCTCGTCGCCAGCGGAAGGCGCGTCGGGGTCTCACCGCCGTTGTCGGCCAGGGTCCCCAGGAGCGGGTCCAGGGGCGCAGCCTCGGTTCCCACGAACTGCCCCGACGCATTGGGCGCGCCCGGAGAGAACGCACGCTCGGCGCCGCGACCGTCGCCGATGAAGTTGGTCGGGCCGACGGTCCACGTGTCACCGACCGCGAGGTCCGGGGCCACATCGCCGCCCAGGTCTTGGTTGCCAGCCACGACGGAGTTGGTGATCGTGACCCCAGAGAACCCGCTGATGCCACCGCCGTCGCCCGTACCGTCGGCGTCGCTGTCGGCCGTGTTGCCCGTCACCGTGAGTGACGTGAGGGTAAGGGCGGAAACGTTGGTCGAGATCCCGCCTCCGAACGTCCGTGCTCTGTTGTCGGCGACGGTGGACCGCTGGACACGGACGGTCCCGCTGTTGAGAAAGAGCCCGCCGCCAGCGGTGGCCTCGTTCCCGATGAAAGTGCTGGCGTCCACGACGAGCTCGACGTTGTTCGAGAAGTACAGCCCGCCGCCGTTTCCGCCAGCGGTGTTGCCCTGGAACAGGCTCTGCTCGATGGTCACGTTCGTATCGAGCGCGTAGAGGCCACCGCCATTAGAGGTGGTCGAGGTGTTGCGGAGGAGCTGGCAGCGGCCAAGGGTGAGCTGGCTCGATTCGGCGAGGATGGCGCCACCCTGGGATCCCGAGACAAAGTCTCGGATGACCACGTCCTCCATCGTGACGTCGGCGCCGGCGAAGAGCAGGAACGCGCCGTCGGCGACCGACGACGTGCCATCTCCGGCGATCGTGAAGCCCTCGAACCGGACGGTCGAGCCCTGGACCTGGAGGGTCTGGCTGGTCGCCGCGTCCACCAGGGTGAGCTGGTCGGAGCCCGGCCCGCGAAGGGTGACGTCTGTCGAGAAGCGGAACCCGAATGGCAGCTCGATCTGACCGGTGACCGCGATCTCGATGACGTCCGCGCCGTTGCCTGCCGTGCAAGCGTCGAACGCCTGATCGAGGTCGGCGGAGAGCATCGCTTCGCGCAGCGAGCAGTCACCGTCCTGGTTGTCCTCGGCTTCGAGGGTGTTCACAGTGATCGTCGCGGCGTGCGCGGCGAGGGTGCTGGTGGCCAGGAGGGCCGTGAGAAGCAATCGGTGCATGGGAGCGTGTGGGCTGTGGGTCTCTACAGGGGAATGCGCAACCCGCTGGCGAAGCGGCTCATGGCGTGCGCCGGCCCGCGCGGTTGGCAGGCCAGCGCCGCGAGGATGGTTACCGTACGATCGTGAGGGACCGCGATGCATACTGGCCGCCACTCGTAAGACGGACGATGTAGACGCCGGGCGCCAGGCGCGATGCGTCCAGCGCGACCGTGTGCTCACCCGCCTCGCGCGCG
>JBCDLV010000501.1:0-2033 GCA_038744895.1 Bacteroidota bacterium
AGAGAAGTGAAGCGCCGAGTTGCCGAGCAGGTACGACGAGAGCGTCCCGACCACCAGCTCGTACAGGATCCCGCACGTCGCGACGACGAGGACGGACGCCAGCAGGACGCGCGTCTGGCGTCGCCCGAGCGCGCCTGGCAGATCTGGAGGCCGTCCCGCCGCCCCATCTCCCCGCTGGCGAATGCCGCTGGCGGGTTCCGGATCGAGCAGGACAGGGGCCGTCTCCACGGGTCTAATGGTCTGTCAAACGGATTGTGACGGATGTGACCGGACGTGTTGCGTGTCTCGTGTTGGGTTGGCAGGATGAGACCTCACGCAACACGAAACACGCTTCACACGCTGACTTTTTAGATGTGACGTGGCGCATCACTAGGACAGCATGACAGCCGCCACGACGATGGCGATGCCGATGAAGGCACCGGCCAGCATGATCCCGACGGCCGTGTTCTGGTCCTCGACCAACTCGTGCTTCAGGTTGAGGCCCGCCACCTTGTCGAACACGACGTAGCCGAGCACGCACATCAGGATGCCGACGGCTCCGTACACGAGCGTCGAGAGGAAGACGGTCAGCGTCAGGCCCGAGGGCTCTGCCACGACGATGTCGGCTGCTTCCTGGGCGCGGGCCGGGACGGCCGAGAGGGCGACAGCGAGAAGGGAGGTGAGCGAAGAGAAGCGGAAGCGCATGGCGTCGATGGTTAGCGAGGGCCGGTACGGCTGAAGGCGAAGAAGCAGAAGGCGAGAAAGAGGAAGAAGGCCACGGCGAAGCCCAGCGGGCCCCGCGTCCACGCGCGCTGGACGGTCACGGAAATCGGGAACGACACGTCCTCGGTCCAATCCCGGTCGTGGTCTCCCAAGACATCGACCCACCCTTGCGTCACCACGGCGACGAGGCGGTAATCCGTAGCGCCTCCGACCCCTCGACTGCTGATCTGGAACGCACTGGACTCGTCCGACACCGCACTGCCTACAGGCCCTGAGAGCGACGCGAACGCCGGAGACCAGGAGGACCGCGCATCGGGATCCTTTGCGAGGGACGGGTTCACAAACACCAGGTCCAGGCCGACCGCCAGCGGGGACTCGACCGGGGACGTCGTGGCTACGCGTGCGGTGTAGGCGTTGTCTCGGTCGAGCCGCACCGTGCCGATCTCCACGGTATCGGTCTCGGCCAGCCGGCGTGCGGCCTGCCGGGCCGTAGGGGACCACAGCGACTCGTCGGGCTCGATGGCGCGGAGACGGGCCTCCGCCTGGGCCTCCGTGGAGACTGGCGGCGACGTATAGGTCACCGACACGTCGAGGACCGTGCCGCCCATGCGGGGCACGCCCCAGATCGTGAACGCCAGCAGGCCCAGGGCGATCAGCGTGAGCAGCCGAGCCGTGCGGGCCGCCCGCTGGCGGCGGCGCTTGGCGCGCTCCTCGCGCTCTCGCATCTCGGCAAGGATGTCCTCCCGCCCAAAGGCCTCCCAGACGGCGATCTCCGGGAGCTTCTGCCCGCCGACGACCTCGATCTCATCGGCGGTCAGCTCTGCGCTGTACTGCATGCTGCCGCGGCGGGCCTCTCCGACCCGCAGCGTCTCATCGAGGCGAGGACGCCACGTCAGCTCGCCGGCCATTTGCTTGATCGCCGCCGGGCTGATCTCGCGGAACGGCGTGCGGCCCTCCGGAAGCTCGATGCCCGCCCGCGTCACCTTCGGCGACGGGTGGAGCGGTGTCTGGAGCAGGAAGCCCTCGTCGGGCGACCACGACAGGTAGCGGATGACGCCGCCGTCGCTGACCAGCTGCCACTCGTCCCAGGTCCAGCTCTCCTCCGAATCCCAGCCCTTGTACCGGAGCCAGCCGGTCACGAGGTGGCGCTCGCCATCGAACGTGGCTTCTGCGCCAGGGTGGATGTCCTTGAGCGGCTTGAACTTGGTCTTGACGCGCCCGATGATGTCCAGCTGGCGCCCGGTCAGGTCGATCACGCTTCCGCAGTGCGTGCACACGACCGATTTGGGCCCACGGTCCGGGTGGATCTCGACCTGGCCGCCACAGTTGGG
>JBCDLV010000502.1:0-2032 GCA_038744895.1 Bacteroidota bacterium
CCCGGCCGGCGTCCGCCAGCGGGGAATGGCGCCGCGAGGTGTTCCTGCGCCCGTCCGGCTCGGCAGATCCACACCCGCCCAGCGAGGAGCCCGGTGCCAACGGGCTCGCGCTCGACGCCCAGGGCCGTGTCGTGCTGTGCTCCCACGGCGAGCGCGGCGTGTACGTGCTCGACGAGGAGATCTGGACCAAGCGTCCCATCCTGATCCGCTTCCGCGGCCACCGGATCAACTCGCCCAACGATCTCGCGTTGCACCCGACGTCGGGCGCGCTCTACGTCACCGACCCGCCGTACGGGCTGGCGGGCCAGTTCGACGACCCGCGCCGCGAGGTCCCGTTCTGCGCTGTCTACCGGTTCTGCAAGCGCACGGGCGCTGTCGCCGTCGCCAGTGACGCCCTCTCGGCGCCGAACGGCATCGCCTTCTCGCCCGACGGGCGCACAGCCTACGTGACCAACTCCAAGCCGCCAGCAGGCCGCTTCGTCGCCTTCGACGTACAGGACGATGGCACCTTCGGCGAGCCGCGCACCCTACTGGCGCTGCCCGAAGCGACCTACGAGACTGGCATGCCCGATGGCCTGGCCGTCGCCGCCGACGGGACGCTGGTCGGCGCGGGGCCGGAGGGGCTGTACCTGTTCACGCCCGACGGAGCGCTGCGCCAGCAGGTGTCTGTGGACCCGCTGGCGTCCAACATCGCGTTTGGCGAGGGCGGCCAGGCGATGTTCGCGACAGCCGAGGATCGCGTGCTTCGGTTCCCCGTCGAGCCATAGGCCACCAGCACCGACACCCGTGTCCGCGATTCCTGAGTCCACCCCGATCGTCACGCTCGTTCCTGGGTCAGTCACGTACTACGCCGCGTCGATGACGCCGTGGCCGTTCATGGTCGAGGAGGGCTACCGGCCGCACACGGAGGTGGAGATCAGGCTTGGACAGTCGCGCTACGGAGGGCCTGTGATGGACCTTCCGCCGGGTCTCGCGCCGCCTGAGGGATTTCGGTTTGCCGCGCAGATCGACCTCTCGGAGGTCGGTCCGCTCGACGTGACCGGTCTGCTTCCCACCTCGGGCCACCTGATCGTGTTCGCGGATATCCGGACCGACGCGGGCATCGTCGTCCACGCCGAGGTGGAGTGGTCCGACCTGGTTCGGCACGTCGTCCCGCACGAGGACAACTTCTACGCGGGCGTCCTCGTGGCCGGAGCCCACGCGGATCGTGAGCACTGGTCCGAGCGGTTCTACGAGGACCTGGTCGATCTCGACGATGGCCGCATCGGCAGCGTGGTCGAGTGGGACAGCTTCGGCGGGGGGCACCGATCGAAGATGCTCGGCTGGCCCGTTCACTGTCAGTGGAGCCAGGGCGAGATCGAGGACGTCGTCCGCTCCGACCGCGTCGTGCTGGTGCAGTTCGGCGAGGGCGACCGCGGCGATCCCCGTTTCAACGACGAGGGCGTCTTCTCCGTCCTCCTCTCGCGCGACGACCTCGCCGCCCGGCGATTCGACCGGTGCGAGGTGATGTGGAGCCAGTCGTAAGTCCGACCGCCAGCGGCGGACCCCGCTGGCGCTGCCGACCGCCAGCGGGCATGCGCGCCTGCTTCGTCCTCGGATGGCGGCCCCTCGCATCACGGATGCCCATGTCCGGCGGCTGTCTCCTCTCCAAACGGGGAAGATCGTCGAGAGTATGACGTTAAAATGTCATAGGTAGATCGGACCTTGGGACACACGCACCTGAGACCCGATGCCCGCCCCTGATCGCCGCCCCGCGGTTCGCCTCGTCATGGTGACGAGGGCCAACAACAACAAGGTCTACGAGATGGCCGAGAACGACGATGGCACGTTCACAGCCCGCTACGGCCGGATCGGCGCCTCGCTTCAGGAGCGGGTGTATCCAATCTCGCGGTGGGATGCCACGTACCGCGCCAAGTGCCGCAAGGGCTACGCTGATGTGACGGCCCTCGCTGCGGAGCACGACGACGACGGCTTCGACGTCTCTGACCCAGATGTCGCGGCCCTCGTAGACCGCCTGCGTGCTGCCGCCGAC
>JBCDLV010000503.1:0-2025 GCA_038744895.1 Bacteroidota bacterium
GCAGCGGTGGCCTCGTCGGACGGGTCGTCCAGCGTGACAGCATCGGCCTGCGCCGAGGCGTCGATGCCCCGCTGCGCCAAGGCGTCGGCGGCGCGCGTCGAATCGCCCACGCGGATGCGTGTCAGCCCGCGAAGCTGCCCCAGAAGATCCGCCAGCGGGCCCTGGCGCACGAGGCGCCCGCCGCGCATCACGCCGATGTGCGTGGCGACGCGCTCGACTTCTCCGAGTTGGTGGCTCGACACGAGGACCGTCGTGCGTCCTTCTTGATGGAGCCGCGAGAGCACGTCGCGAATGTCCTGAAGGCCGTCGGGGTCGAGGCCGTTGGCGGGCTCGTCGAGGATGAGGAGCCTGGGCGACGGCAGCAGCGTCAGCGCGAGTCCCAACCGCTGGCGCATACCCTGCGAGTAGCCCTGGACGCGGCGGTCGGCATCGGTAGCACGCAGCCCTACGATGTCGAGCACTCGCCCGACCGACGCCCGTGGAAGTCCGAGCAGGACCCGTGTCGCCTCCACGTTCTCCCGGCCGGTGAGGTGTCGGTACAGCGACGGCTCCTCGATCAAGGCCCCCACGGAACCGAGCAGCTCAGACCTGCTGGCGGTCGTGAGCGGCTGCCCCAAGAGCCGGACGGAGCCGGAGGTCGGACGGATCAGCCCGAGCAGAAGCCGGAGCGTCGTCGTCTTCCCTGCGCCATTGGGACCGAGGAACCCGTAGACCGCTCCCCTGGGAACGGACAGGTCGACCTGGTCGACGGCCAGAACATCGCCGTAGCGGCGCGTCAGGCGGTCGGTCTCGACGACGAGGGCGGCCTCGGTAGCGGACAAGGGGCAACGCGGGAAAGGACCCGACACACGACGATTGCCAGGCATCCCGAGTTGCGTCGCAGCCGGTACGCCAGCGGGCCCGGGCACAGGACGCCCCGCCGAGGGGGCACGGCGGGTTCGCGAGGCACCTGAGGGCGCGAGCCGCCTGGTCTTACTCGGCGCCTTCCCAGGTGAGGATGTCCTCCTCGGTGTAGTACTCGCCGCAGCCCTCCAGGGGCTCTTTTTTCTCAGTGATGTTGTAGCCGAGCGCCTGCCATTGGTTGGCCAGGTACTCGTTCCACTCAGCGTAGTGGGCCTGGTCCTCGGGAAGCTCGTCGTCGGCGTAGATGGCCTCGACGGGGCAGGCCGGCACGCAGGCATTGCAGTCAATGCACTCGTCCGGGTTGATGACCAGGAAGTTGGGCCCCTCGTAGAAGCAGTCGACGGGACAGACCTCCACGCAATCCGTGTGCTTGCAGTTGACGCACGGTTGGGAGACGACGTAGGGCATGACGGAAACCCGGCAGGCGTTACCGGAAGGGAGACAAAGGCGGCTAAGCTAGGGCGCTCACCCCCTGCTCCTGAACGTGTTCCACCGAACGATCGCCCTCATTCTGGTCTCCATAATCGCATCAGGGTGCGCCGCATCCCATCGGCTCGATGAGGTGTCCCTGGACCAGTCGCGTGTGGCCGTGACGGCGGCCGTTCCGCCGGCACCTCGCGTCCAAGTTGGCAGCCCGGCGGAGTCTGGCATCAACCCGTACGATCCCATCGGCACGGCCGTCCGGATTACGACGGCGGCCGACAAGCGCCGCGAGGTCCGCCGCGCGCAGGCGCGGCTGGACAGCGTCGTGGCGTCGGTAGACGTCGCCGACCAGATCGCGCGTCAGACGCTGGCGCGTGTCGCCCGGACGCTGCGCGTGGCGCCAGCGGGCCGCCCGGAGGTCTCTGACTTCGTTCTGGACCTCCGCATCGAGGACTACGCCCTGGTGGCCGATTCCTTCGAGGGCGCCGTGTACTTCGTTCTCCTGGGGCAGGTGCGACTGCTCGACGCCGGAGGCGGTACCCTCCTGTGGGACCACGAGTTGGCGGAGCGCGAGGTGCTCGACGCCAACCGGTTCGGGGCGCTGTTCGGCTTGCCGCTGGGGGTGGGCAACGTGGTGACTGGGCGCGCCCTGGCGGATCTCTCGGCCGAGGAGATGGCCGGTGGCCTCGGCCGGCTGGC
>JBCDLV010000504.1:0-2017 GCA_038744895.1 Bacteroidota bacterium
CGCTCTTGCTCCCAGCTGGCGACGGGCTCCAGCGCCGCCGCCAGCCGTTCCGACTCGGCCTCCAGCGTCTTGGCCTGCTCGCGGAGAGCGCTCCATCGGGCGCCGGCCTTGGCAGCCATCGCCTCGTAGCGACCGAGCGCCAGGATCTTGCCCAGGATCTCCTTTCGCTCGCCAGGCTTCTTCTTGGTGAACTCGTCGCTGCGCCCCTGGAGCAAAAACGTCGAGTTGATGAACGTCTCGTAGTCGACCCCGACGCGCTCGTCGATGACGGCCTGGGTCTCGCGGACCGAGGACGCCGTGATCGGACGCCAGTCATCTCCGTCGCGGACCTGCACTTCCAGGCCCGGCTTGGACGTCTTCCCGCTGGCGGACTGCTGGTAGCTCCGCACGATGCGGTACTCGACGTCAGCGGAGCGGAAGTCGAAGGTGACCGACATGGAGCGGGAGCCGATGCGGAGCAGTTCCTCGTCGGGCTTGCGTGCGTCGCTGGACTTCCGCGCCTCGCCCCACACCGCCCAGGTCATCGCCTCAAGCAACGCGCTCTTGCCCTGCCCGTTGCCTCCAGAGAGGCATGCCACGTGCAGCTCCTCGAAGTCGAGGGCTGGGGCCTCCTCCCCGTACGAAAGGAAATTGTGGAGCTGGAGCCGGACGGGCGTCATGGATTTGCAATAACAGAAACAGATTCAGCGGTACGCCCTTACCTGGCGACGCCCTCATCTCGTCACGGGGCCTCCTCGCCAGCGGGCTCAGCCCTCCCTTCCTGCCACGTGTTGAACTTGTCGGCGATCGCCTGCTGAAGCCCCGGCGTCATGGCGCGCACGACGTCCCACACCTGCGGCGCCAGCGCCTCGACAGGATCATACAGAACCGACTCGGATCGCTCGGTCTCGCTCACCAGGATCGGGCCTCCCCCGGGGATCGGGGCGAAGCCCGTCGCCAGCAGCATCACGCTCAACCCAAACGCCGCGCGGAGCGACCCTACGGCCCCGCCAGCGGCCGTGTCGAGGCTGCCGAGCTTGATCGCCTCCAGCGTCTTCCGGCCGATGTGGCTGCCCACGGTGAGCGCAGCGATCACGGCGCCGAACACGACGATGAACCCCAGCACCGGGGCCGTGCGGGCGCTCACGCCCAGGCTCGCAGCGACGAGCTCGCCCACCGGTCCCATCAGCGCCGTGGCAGACACGAACGCCAGCACCCAGCCGACGGTGGAGACGATCTGGCTCAGGGCTCCTGTACGCCAGCCGCGCCAGAACCCTACGCCGAGGATGCCTCCCAGCACGAGATCGAGCCCGCTCACCTACGCTGAGAGCAGCTGGCGCACGACGGCCTGGACCCGAGAGCCCTCTGCGACGCCTTTGAGCTCCGACATCGCCGCACCCATGACGCGACCCATGTCCTTCATCGTGCTGGCCCCCGTTCGCTGGACGATCTGGTGGACCACGCGGTGGATGTCTTCGTCCGAGGCCTGGGCCGGGAGGTACTGTTCGATGAAGGCGAGCTCTTCCAGTTCACGGTCCGCGAGGTCCTGGCGATCGGCCTCCTGGTACTGGGCAGCCGCGTCACGGCGCTGCTTGGCTTGCTTGGCGACAACCGCGACCGTCTCGTCTTCCGAGAGGGGCTGCCCGTCGGCCTTTTCGCGCTGCGTGATCGCGGCCTGGATCATGCGGATCGCGCTCAGACGGACCTTGTCCCGCTGGCGCATGGCGTCTTTGAGGTCCGTCGCGAGGGTCTCTTTCAGCATCGGAGTGTCGAGGGGAAGCCCGAAGCTACCGACGCGCCGAGCGCCTTCCGGCTATCGCAGCACGAACCGAAGCGCCAACACCCCCACGCCGACTTGCATCGCACCGAGGGCGGCCGCAGAGTACCGATCGAGGCGCAATGCCTCGTCGAGCAGCGCCTCGTCTCCGCGTTCGGGAGACGTCTCCGATCGATAGCGGTCGTCCACGGAGTCGGCCCTGAACTTGAAGTGGACCGCCACCGCACCCGCAGCGAGTGCAGCCGCGCCGATCCCGAGGTC
>JBCDLV010000505.1:0-2011 GCA_038744895.1 Bacteroidota bacterium
CGCGACTACCGAGAGCCTATCGAGACCTACCGCCGGATGTCGATGATCACAGGCCACCTGGACCGCATGGGCGAGGAGAAACTCTCCGCACACGACGAAGCGGTGCAGCGCTACCTGGACCGCATCGGCGTGGCCTGAGTGGCTGTTCGGCGGGATCCAGACCGCCAGCGGGGCAGGCCCGGCGAACCAGAGACCCGCGGTCGAGATGGCGAGTCACGGACCCCGCTGGCGCCAGCGGTCTCGGCCAGCGGTCTCGGCTACCGCCCGAAGTGCCAGACGAACTGGATGAAGTTGAACTCCAACTGATCGAAGCGGATCGTGCCGTCGCCGAGTTCCAGCCCCGGTGCATAGCGCAGGTTGGTGCGCAGGATAAACGGCTGGGTGCGCGTCGGGCGGATGTCCCACCCGAACAGGAGCGACGGGGCCACAACGGTAGCCTCCTCGAGGAAGGTCTCGGTCCCCTGGTCGGTCTCTCGGGCCGTGAGGCGGTCGATCGTGACGCCGCCGCCCAGGAAGGGCACGAAGCCGTGATAATCGCCGAGCACCTTGGCCACTTCGACCGTGACCGATCTGCGTCCGAGGCGCTGGGACGTACCGAATGCGTCCTGGCCGAAGACCACGTTGCGGTAGGCGACGTTGGCAAAGGCGTCGAGGCCATCGACGTAGTAGCCCACACTCACGTCGGGAAACACCGCAGCCGACGGCTTCCGCTGAAACAGGGACGACTCGTTGCGAGACGACCCTCGCAGCGGGGTCGAGCTCGACGGGCCGATGGAGAGGGTCACCCCACTCAGGCGCCCGGCTTCGCGTAGCCGCTGCTCCCGTCGCTCTTCGCCCCCGCTGGCGACACCCCACCGGTTGAGACCGGTCGACTCGAAGAAGGCACGGGCCCCGAGCGTGACCGACCAGGACGGCATCTCGATATCGACCAGCGCTGGATCCTCACGGGAGAGCGGAACGGAGACCTGCCGGTCGAAGCCGTACCGCACTGACCCGTCGAGCGCCAGCCGGCCCCAGCGCGCGGTGAGGCCCGCTTCGACAGGAATGCGGTTGATCGTGGCGTAGGGGCCCTCTCCCAGCTTGAGCGTCTCCACAGTCCAACTGGCGCCGACGTAGGGACGCACGGACTTGGGACGCACAGGCAGGGGGTACACCCGAGCACCCGTCTCGACCGTCGGCACGTTGATGAGCGTCTGCCCCTGGACCTCTGCGGTTCTGTTGAGGGTCGTGAAGCGCACGTAGAAGTCGGCATGGCTCCAGAAGTGAAGGGCCCCGAACGCCAGCTGGACGCCGCCAGTAGTCCCCGGCGTCTCAACCCCTGGGATGGAGGCGGACTCCGCGGACGAGAACACGCCAGCACCGCCATATCCCTCCGCAAACGCGAACCGGCGCTCGGCGTAGCGAGCACGTTCAGCCGCGACAGTATCCGCTGGCGATGCCGACACAGATGACGTGTCCGCTGGCGCCGTCACGGCGTCCGTCTGGGAGGCCACGGGCCCTGCAACAACCAGCGCAGCGATTAGGAGACGACTCAACGATGAGGTCATGGGTTTGAGGTGTGTTCTGTTTCGACTGAGAGGTTGCGACAGCTTCGGGTGTTGCGCCTGACCGTCCGTGCCATCAGCCTGGCAGTCCACGCCATCCTCCACCTGTGGAAGTCCAATCCGAGGGCTTATCGTTTCGACGGCGGGTGTCCGTGCCACCGCCGGTAGGCGCGCGTGAACGAGGTCGGCTCGGCATATCCGAGGCGAGATGCCACCTCCTGCACAGAGATGCCAGCGTCCAGGAGTCGGCTGGCCGCAGACCGCCGCGTCCTCTCCACCACCTCCGCGTATGTGGTGCCCTCGGTCGCCAGCTGGCGCTGAAGCGTGCGCACGGACACCCCCAGTGCGCGGGCTGTGGCACCCACCGTCACCTCGCCACGCGGAAGGGCATCCTCTAGATGATCCCGGACTCGACGTGTCGTCTCTGGGGACACATCGGACTGGGGCGTGGCGTGCGGTGCCAGCGC
>JBCDLV010000506.1:0-2006 GCA_038744895.1 Bacteroidota bacterium
GCGTCTGCGCCAGCAGGCTGCTGCCCACGAACACCAACAGCGCGTTGACGCCGTACACCACAAACGGCTGCGTACAGCCACGCCAGCGGCGAACGTCGGCGGCCCAGTAGCACGCCCCCAGGACGCTGAACGCCAGCCCACCCGTCAGCACGACGTAGGAGCTCGTCCACAGCGGCTTGTTGATGGGAAGCACCCAGCCCCACGCCGATCCGACCGCCGTCAGGACGAGCCCCGTGACGAGCATGCGCGCTGCGACCTCCGTCCGGTCGGTGTCCTTTCGTCCCACCATCTTGCCGGCCACGATGCCGAGGAGCGTTGTCACGATGGCTGGCAGCGTGCTGAGCAGGCCCTCGGGGTCCCACTGCTTGTCCGCGCCGATCCACAGGTGTTGGGGGCCGAGCAAGAGGCGGTCGAGGTATGCGGGGAGGGTCTCGGCGGGCACGTCCAGCTGTCCCGCCCCGACGCCGGGAACGGGGACGAGTTCGAGAGCCGCCCAGTACCCGAGCAGCAGCGCAGCGCCCACGACGGCGAGGGTCCGCGCGCTCGTGGTGAGGTACAGGATGGACGCGACGAGGTAGCAGAGGGCGATCCGCTGGAGCACGCCCATGATCCGCAGGTCGCTCAGGTCGAACCCTTCGCCTGCTACGAGCCGCCAGACGCGTGAGAACAGCGCCAACCCGAGCCCCAGCGCGAACAGCACAGCGGCCCGCTTGACCGTCTTCCGGACGAGGCCTGCCCGGTCGGCCCCGCGCGCCAGCCGCTTCTCGAACGCCAGCGGGATCGCCACCCCGACGATGAACAGGAAGAACGGGAAGACGAGATCCGTGGGCGTCCACCCGTGCCACTCGGCGTGAAGGAGCGGCGGGTACACTGCCGACCACGTCCCCGGGTTGTTGACGAGGATCATGCCCATGATCGTCAGCCCGCGGAACACGTCGAGCGAGACGAGGCGTCCTTCGGAGGGTCCCGCTGGCGAACCGTCGGCGACGGTAAGGGGACGGGCAGGTTCGGCGACGGTGGCCACAGTCGTGCAGCAGGAGACTGCAACGTAGCGCCCAGGACCTATCTGGAACGTCTGCGTGGACCGAGGAGCCCGAGCGAACGGACGCGGACCAAGGAGCGTGAAGCAGACAATGCCGTAGCATTGGCGATACAGCACGACGCCAGGCCGCGCCCGTGCAGCCGGGCGACGCCGCGAGGGCGTTTCGGGCAGGTCCTTAGCCCATCAACCCCCGCTCGGCGAGTGACGTGTAGCCTCGGCCCGCGATGATGACGTGGTCGTGGACCGGGATGCCGAGCACCTGTCCGGCGTCGCACAGCTGCTTCGTGATGGCGATGTCCTCGCGGCTGGGCTCGGGGTTGCCGGATGGGTGGTTGTGGAGGCACACGACGGACGCCGCGTGCTCCAGGATGGCCCGCTCGAACACCTGGCGCGGCTCGACGATGGACGCCGCCAGACCGCCGGTCGTGAGCGTGTACTCGGCCGTGACCACATTCGCCGTGTTGAGGTGGAGGACCACGAATACCTCGCGGTTGAGGTCGCGGAGGCGCGGCCCGTATGCCGCCGCCACGTCCGCTGGCGACCGGACCTGCACGCGGTCCTCGGGCGGTGCCGCCTCGACGCGGCGCCCGATCTCGAACACCGCCGCCAGTTGGGCCGCCTTGGCCGGGCCGACGCCTTTGGTCGCCTTAGCCACCTGGTTCGCGTCACGGCGCGCCAGCTTGGACAGCGACCCGTACGCGCCGATCAGCGCCTGCGCTAGCTCCACCGCCGACACGCTCCGCCCGCCGACGCGCGTCCCGCTCCCGAACACGAGGCCGACCAGTTCGGCGTCGCTCAGCGCGCCGGGTCCTTTCTGGAGCAAACGCTCGCGGGGGCGGTCCGCCTCGGGACGCTCCTTGATGGGCACATAGTCGTACTGGACCTCAGGCTCGTCAGGCTCGTGGAGCGTGATGCCGAAGCGAAAGTCGTCGGGCATGGGCAGCGCAGGCGATGCGGCCGGCTA
>JBCDLV010000507.1:0-2003 GCA_038744895.1 Bacteroidota bacterium
CGTCAGGACTGCTGGCGTTCGGCATCCGGGGCGGCATCGTCGCGCGCGCCCTGGTGGCCGCGCTCGGGCGCGTCGTCCGCGCGCTGTCGAGGCCTGCCGTCGATCTCGCGCTAGCCTGGGTGGCGCTGACAGTGACAGCCTTCACGTGGAGCCAGCTGGCGGGGTTCACGTTCGAGGCCGGCTACTACGGGCTCGTCCTAATCGGCTACGCGCTCGTCGTGGTCGCAGCCATCGCCCTCCTGGGCGGGTATCGGCGCGGCGGTCGGCCGTTCCTGGCGGGCGCAGGGGGCGCAGCACTCGGAGGCCTAGCAGTCGCCGCGCTCTCGTATTTCGTGCCCGCGGTGGCTTTTTCCAGAGCCGTCGTCGCTGTGGGGCTGATCGCTGCGGCCGTCCTCCTTCTCTGCTGGCGTTTTGCGCAGCGCGCATCGCGGCGTACCCCCCGGCGGGCGCTGGTCGTCGGGTCGGGAGCCGAGGCCGACCGACTCCGCAGACTGCTCGACGAGCGGCTGCATGGCCTTTTCGTGGTGGGCTACGTCGCTGACGCTGCCGACGCGGGTGCCGACGTCCCGCACGCAGGACGGCCGCGCCAGCTGCGGGACCTCGCCCGCCTCCACAACGCCGACGACGTCGTCTTCGCCGCGGACAGCCTCACGCACACGGCCATCCTCGACGGCATGCGCGCGCTTCGCGACCTGCCACTCCAACTCAAGATCTTGGCGTCGGGGCGCGACCGAATCATCGGCAAGGCCTCCGTCGAGGACTACGCAGCGCCCCTGGTGGCCGCGGAGCGAACGGTGGCTCGGTTGCGGCCAACGTGGACGAGGCGCACGATCGAAGTACCCGTCGCTAGCCTGTTCATCCTGCTCGGGCCGCTGTTCCAGGCGCTGTCGAAGGCGCATACCGCGACCCGCTTGCGCCGGCTGGCGGTATTCGCCTCTCGGATGCCTTCCGTGCTCGCAGGCCGCCGCGCGCTCGTCGGCTACGACCCCGAGGGGCCGCACCCGCCGTCGTCGTGGGGTCTTCCGCCGGGTGTCGTGTCCGTCCTCGACACGAGACGCCCTCGCCCCGCGACGATTACCGAAGCCCACAGGGCCTACTGGTTCTACGCGCGCCACCAATCCTCGTGGCTGGATGTCGAGATCCTGCTCCGAGCGCTGTGGACCCGCGATCGACCTCCGATGGACGTCTAGAGGGGCCTGCTTCTGCCCTCGGCGCGAACGCAGTTAGCTTGCGCGCATGGCCCATCTCCTTGACTTCGAGAAGCCCCTCGCCGACCTCGAAACCAAGCTCTCCGAACTGCGAGCATTCGAAGCGGAGGACGGCGCGGTCGATCTCACCGCGCAGATCGCAGCCCTCGAGACGCGAGTCGAGACGCTTCGGCAATCCATCTACCGAGGACTCACCCGTTGGCAGCGGGTCCAGATCGCTCGACATCCCGAGCGTCCATATACACTGGACTACATCGGTGCCCTGACTGCTGGATTCCTGGAGCTGCACGGAGACCGTCTCTTCGGGGATGACCGGGCCCTCGTAGGAGGCCCAGCCAGCTTTCAGGGTTCTCGCTTCGGCTCCACAGACCAGACCGTCATGGTGCTCGGTCACCAGAAGGGCCGGGACACGAAGCAGCGTCGCGAGCGGCGCTTTGGAATGCCTAACCCTGAGGGGTACCGCAAAGCACAGCGTCTCATGGAGATGGCCGCCAAGTTCGGGCGTCCGATCCTCACGTTCCTGGACACACCAGGCGCGTACCCCGGCCTCGAAGCAGAGGAGCGTGGCCAGGCCGAGGCCATCGCCCGCAACCTTCTGGTGATGGCTCGCCTTCCCGTGCCAATCATTATCGTCGTGATCGGCGAGGGGGCGTCCGGCGGAGCCCTCGGGATCGGCGTCGGCGACCGCGTGCTGATGCTGGAGAACTCCTGGTACTCCGTGATCTCCCCGGAGTCCTGCTCGTCCATTCTGTGGCGCAACTGGGACCACAAGGAAGACGCCGCGCGGGCCCTCAA
>JBCDLV010000508.1:0-2002 GCA_038744895.1 Bacteroidota bacterium
GCCAAGCACGCGATGCCATCGCCCAACTCTCCAGCCTCCTCCGAGGCGCTCTTGCGGGCTCCTCTGCACAGGCAACGCTGCGTGACGAGCTGGCGTGGCTCGAGCGCTACCTCGATCTCCAACGGCTTCGCTTCGAGGACCGTCTCGACGTGGACCTCGACATCCACCCCGACACAGTCGATGCGCGCGTGCCCAGTTTTTTGCTCCAGCCCCTCGTCGAGAATGCGTTCAAGCACGGCGTTGCGCGAGTCTCCCGGCAAGGGCACGTCACGATCTGCGCGCAGCGCGACGGCGACCGATTGGTGCTGGACGTGCTCGACAACGGTCCAGGGTTGGCAAACGTAGGGGGCGACGGGTCCGGAGGAGCCGCACCGAGCATCGGCCTCGGTGTCACAACCACTCGCGACCGACTCGGCAGGCTGTACGGCGATGCTGCGACTCTCGACCTAACCGACCGCGCTGACGGGGTCGGCGTCCGTGCGCGAGTCGTGATCCCCTTTCAAACTGTGGCTCCCCCTGTCCATGTGTGAGTCCGAAGCCCCCGCCCGCGTCATCGTCGCGGACGACGAGAAGTGGGCCCGACACCGTCTCGTCGAACTCCTCCGCCAGCGGGCGGATGTCGAGGTGGTCGCCGTCGTCGGTGATGGCCGTGAAGCGGTCCAAGCCGTCGCCCAGCTGGCGCCGGATCTCCTGTTCCTGGACGTCCAGATGCCCGAGATCGACGGGTTCGACGTGCTTCGGCACCTCCGCGCGAGCGACCTGGCGACGCCAGCGGTCGTGTTCGTGACCGCGTTCGACACGTACGCGGTCCAGGCCTTCGACGCGCACGCCCTCGACTATCTCCTCAAGCCGTACACCGACGAGCGGTTCGGCGAGGCCTTGGACCGAGCGCTCTGCCACCTCGACCGTGAGCACTTGGCGCAGCACCATGCCCAGCTGGCGGACGTACTCCACGAGACGGAGGCTGCCCTGCCGACACGACTCGTGGTCAAGGAGGGGACCCAGGTGGCCGTCGTCGACCCCGACGGGCTCGTGTGGGCAGAAGCTCAGGACGTGTACGTGAACCTCCATACCGACGAGGGCGATGTGATCGTGCGCCAGCGGCTCTACCAGATCCACGACCGGCTCGACCCGGAGTGCTTCGTCCGTGCGCATCGCTCGGCCGTCGTCAATGGGACGCGGATCGTGCGGCTCGTCCCCGGCAACCAGGGGCGGGCGACGCTTCATATGGATGACGGATCTGAGGTCCCCGTCAGCCGGTCGTGCCGGGCGGACGTGAATGCGCTGCTGGACCGGCTAGCGGCTCGGGCGTAGACACGCGCACCGGCGCCAGCCTGCGAGGCCAACGCCAGCGGGCTACTGTCCCGACCGCAGGACCGCCAGCGGCCGCACGCGCACGGCCCCGCTGGCGACCACCAGCGCCGTCGCGACCGCCAGCAGGGCCGCCCCGATGGCTGCAGCCGCGGCGATCCCAGGCGCCACGGAGACGTTGACGTCGAACGACGCGCCGACGAGCTGCACCGCGATCACAGCGCCCACGGCGCCGACCGAACCGGCGAACGCGCCCACGATGGCCGTCTCTATCGCCACGAGGCCGAGCACGCGGCCGGACGAGTAGCCGACGGCCTTGAGCACTGCCAGCTCGGTTCGTCGCTCGACGAGGGACAGCCCGACGGTGTTCGCGATCAGAACCGCGCCGCCACCGAATGCCAGCCCGGCGATGGCCAGGACGAACACGAAGAGACCCCGGAAGAGGCGTGCGAGGTAGGCATTCACGTCGTCGCCGGTGAGCACGGCGGCCTCCGGGAGCGCGCGGCCTAGGCGCTCTGCAGAGGCCGCGATGCCGTCGGGTGGTACGCTAAGGAAGTAGGCCGCTGCCGTCGCGCCGAGCGCATCGGCCTGGCGGTCCGCGACCAGCAGGCCTGACGCGCGGGCGAGCATGCCGCCGCTACGGAACCCGTAGGTCCCGACGATCTCGACATCGACCTGTGGGCCCCGGTCC
>JBCDLV010000509.1:0-1999 GCA_038744895.1 Bacteroidota bacterium
GGCTTGGCCGAGCAGACGCGCCAGACGCTCCGCCTCCACGGCGAGTGGGACGCCAGCCGGAGGCTCCGGCTTCGGTCGCGCGTGGAGGTCTCTCGCTTCGTGGACGAGAGTCCCGAGCGACCGATTCAACGCGGCTCGCTGGTGTACCAAGACGTTCGCTGGTCGGCCCGCCGCTGGCTCCGTGCCGATGCTCGTCTCACCCTGTTCGACACCGACAGCTTCGACGCCCGGCTCTACGCCTTCGAGAACGACCTAACGGGCGTGTTCGCCATCCCCGCCCTCTCTGGCCGCGGCGTCCGCAGCTACGTCTTGCTTCGCGCCGAGCCCGCCGACGGCGTCGTGGCCCAGATCAAGCTGGCAGCCACCTGGCTGCGCGGCACCAACCGCGTCGGGTCCGGGACGAGCGAAGTCGAGGGCCAGCGCATCAGCGACCTCGGCGTTCAGCTCCGGGTGCGCCTCTAAATCTCCGCGGGCGTCAGTCACGCGGGCGTTCCGGTCTGGGCCGTCAGGGCTTGATTTGTGAAGACGGCCCAATGGGCGCCACCTGTCTCGTCCGCTCTCGTATCGTGATGTGCTTGAGGGTCGCCGCCGACCATGAATCCCGATCTGGATGGTGGCCTGGGCGTGGGGGCCGTGGTGGGACCCCGCGCCCCCCTCATAGCGGGGCGGGCGGCCGTCAGGAGGACCACGGCGTGCCGATCTTTTTATCGACGCCCGGCATAGGCGAGCCTCTTCCACACGGTCTCGATCGGCCCCTGGGCGTGGGTCCGCAGCCAGACGTGGCTCAAGAGTCCCTGCGCCAGCAGAATCCCCAGCGCGACGACCGGAATGAGAACGTACGGCCACGCTCCCATCCGTCCGAGGCCATAGCCGAAGAACAGCGCCACGGCCGCTGTCGTCTGGAACAGGTAGTTGGTCAGCGCCATGCGTCCCAGCGTCGCGAGGTGCCGAGCGACTGCAGTCTCGGACGCACGGTGCCAGACTGTCACGAACGCCCATCCGATCCCGAGCGCCAGCAGCGGCGCTCCCACGTGCAGCACGACGGCCTGGACGGCGCCGATCGGCGTCAGCGAGTAGTACGTCCCGGTGGCCGCCTTCGTCCAGGCGTACGTCAGCGAGCACAAGAGGCCGACCGTGAAGGCGGCGATCCATCGGGGGCTCGGCTGGAGAGGGCGCGCCACGATGCCGGGCAGCCGCCTCGACAGCACGAGGCCGATCAGGAAGAGCCCCAGCACCTGCGGGTAGCGGCCCGAGAGGAGATAGCTCATCGGGCGCGGAATGACGCTCAGGACGTTCGCGAAGAAGACCTCGGCCGCCGCCTCAGAGGTGCGCATCTCCAGCGCCGTCCGGCCACCGTAGCCCAGTTCCTCTTTGAGACCGGTCGAGACCTGCGACAGCGCTCCCCAGAAGGCCGCCTCGCTGGTGGCGTAGGTGAGCAAGAAGAGGGCGATCGGGGCGATCAGCAGCGCGACGATCCAGCGGGTCAGCGCCCGGTCGGACAGGCCTCCGAACAGCGGCAGCAGCATTCCCAGCAGCGCGTAGAGCGTCAGGATGTCGCCGTTCCACACGAACACCATATGGAGCAGGCCGATGGCGAGCAAGACCGCCATCCGGCGATACCAGTACGGCCGGAAGAACCCCGGCGTCCGCTCCATCCGGGCGGCCTGGAGCCCGTAGCCGATGCCAAACAGGATCGAGAAGAGCCCGAAGAACTTGCTCTCGATGAACCCGTCGATCAAGAACAGCACGCCGCGGTCGGCGCTGGGCAGCGCGAGCACCTCGTCCGGCGACAGCGAGTAGAGGCCGAAGAAGCTGACGAGGTTCGCCAGCAGGATGCCGACCAGAGCGAACCCACGCAGAGCATCGAGGACGACGAGCCGCTCACCCGTGGCTGTCGGCTTCGGCGCGTGCGTTTTCGAGTCAGGGACGGCGGCAGCGGGCTGGCTCATGCGTCGAGACGACCGCCCTACAGCTGGCGCAGGAAGCTCACCTTGAGCAC
>JBCDLV010000510.1:0-1989 GCA_038744895.1 Bacteroidota bacterium
GAAGCGACGAGCGTGTCCATGTCCGTTCTCCCTCGGAAGGTGCGCGTGCAGGATGTGAGACGGATGAGGCAGGCCGTCGAGGCGGTCGCGTCTGGCCTCACGCTGTCCATGCTCCGGCCGACGGCCGAGTTGCTGTCCGCTGGCGACGATGGGTCTCCGCCCGTGTGGGTGCAGGCCCTGCGTCGCTCCATCGACGCCCTCGATGCAGCGATGCGCCGGATCGACCGGCGGCCCATGCGCCAGGTGGTGCCCACCACGGCGGTCCAGCGACCGGCGTCCGTCCACAAGGTCGACGCGGGCGTCGTCCGGAGCGTTCGCCAGCGGGGCTTGGCAGCCGACCGAATCACAGCGTCACGCCCGGAGTGGACAGACGACGTGCCTGCACACCACTGGTTGGCCTCAGCAATCCGGAACGTCCACGCGCGTGTGGTCGCGTTGCTCCGGGAGGAACAGGTCCGCCGTCCCAGTGCACGTCGCTCAGCGGTCATCGGTGACCTTCGTCGCATGGAGCGGACGCTCCAGGACGTGCTGGAGCTCGGCGTGCTCCGTGAACGGGGGAAGCGTCGTCCCACCGTGCCACCCCTCGTGCTCCGAAGACGAGCCGAGTACGCCGAGGCGTACGGTGCGGTCCGCGCGATCGGTCGCGGAATCGACCTCGGAGCCGGTGCTCTGGACATCGCCACACAGTCGCTCTCGTCCCTCTTCGAGACGTGGGCTGTCACGGTCGTCATCGACCTGCTGGCGGAGGCACTGGACGTACCGGGGCCGACCGTTCCGGTCGATGTGATCGGAACGGACGTTCGGGTGCGAAGAGGGCGTGCGCACGCGGTGTCCATGCAGACGCGCGGTGTGGGCGTTGACGTGGCCTATGAGCCGCGCTTCCCTGCGCCACCCGGCTTGATCGTCCAGAAGCCCGACCTCGTGGTGACCCTCCATCGCCGTGGCGAGGAGCGCCGAATCGTCCTGGATGCCAAGTACCGCCGTGACGACTCGGTCGCCTATCGACGCCGATACGGTGCCGCTGGACCGCCCGAAGACGCGCTCGGTACGCTACACCGCTACCGCGACGCCATCGTCGAGGGGGCGCCCATCGAGCGGGCCGTGGCTCTTTTCCCTGGATGCCTCGATGAGACGTACTACACGTCTCGCCTCTGGACCAGCATCGAGTCGATCGGTGTCGGCGCCGTGCCCATCGTTCCGGGAAACGTCGAGGCACTCCGTCGTCTCATCGCTCGGATCGTCGGCTGAGCGTTTCGGCTCGCGCCGCCAGCGCCGCCAGCGGGACCGCATCACTCGAGATTACATCTGCGCCGGTTGCGAGGATGGCGTCGTACGGATCGGGGCTGGCGGTAGCCAGCGCCGTTTGGTCGATCGCACCGAATGCGCCGGCCTGTACCCGGATGCCTACCGCCTGCAGCCGGCCGACCACCGCCGGGTCCGGTGGCCCGATGCCTGCCCACGCGATGACGCGGCTCATGTCGAGGCCGGACGCCAGCAGGGCGTCGGCCTGCTCGGTGGTCTCCGCCGTCGCCGACACCATCAGGTCGGGGGCGAGGGCCGCCAGTTGGCGATGCGCGTCGAGCGAGTATGTGATGACGGCGACGCGGTCCTCGGCGCCCCGCTGGCGGATCGCGGCGACGAGCGCATCGAGCCCCACGCCGCGCTTGACGTCGAGAAGAAGCACCGCCCGGGCGTCGGCCCAGGCGAGTGCCTCGTCGAGCGTGGGGATGCGAAACGGAGTCACGGTCGTGTCGTCCGCCACGAGGCGCAGCTGACGTACCTCCGGGAGGGTCATCGCATCCAGGCGCCCCGTGCCCGTCGTCGTCCGGTCGAGGGTCTCGTCGTGGAGCAAGACCAGTTGTCCGTCGGCGGTTACGCGGACGTCCGTCTCGATCAGGGCAGGGGCGTGGTTGAGCGAGTAGTCGAACGTCTCAAGGGCGTTCTCTGGCAGACCGGGAACGGGACCTCCGCGGTGTGCGCTCACCAGGA
>JBCDLV010000511.1:0-1986 GCA_038744895.1 Bacteroidota bacterium
AGGGCGCAGACCCCGAGGCGGCTGCGGCTCGTGCGAACGAGGCACACGATCGCCTAGTGGAGGACGGCCGGCAGCGCGCCGGGACTACACTGTACCTGACACCGGTCACAGACATCCGCCTGCGGAGCGTGGCCGAGGCGCAAACGGAGTTTGAGCCCCAGGGCGACATCCGCTACGTGTGGCTGTTCTCGGCAATCGCGCTCGTCATCCTGCTGCTCGCAGCGTTCAACTACACGAACCTGGCGACGGCGCGGGGCGCGCAGCGGACCACCGAGGTGGGCGTTCGCAAGGCACTCGGTGCGGACCGGCACCAACTGACGCGCCTGTTTCTGAGCGAGTCGTTTGTGGTGACGCTCGTCGCGGCGGTGCTGGCGCTCGGGCTCGTGGCCGTGACCTTGCCGGCGTTGAGCACATGGATGGGCCGCCCGTTCGCGCTTCCGCTCGCGGCGCCGTGGTTCTGGGCGGCGTTTGCGTCGGTGGTCGTGCTGCTGGCCGTCGGGGCCGGGAGCTACCCGGCGTTCGTCCTGTCCGCCGTTCGACCCACCTCGGCGCTGAAGGCGGAGGCCCGGGTCGCGTCGCGGACGACGCTCCGCAAGATCCTGCTCGTCGGGCAGTTCGCGGCGACGATTGCGCTGGTCGCCAGCTCGATCGGCATTCAGCGCCAGCTTCACTACGTCCAGAACACGCGGCTCGGATTCGAGGCGGACGGTGTCCTCGCACTCCGCACGCGGGGCGCGATCGACGACTCGCGCACGGCCTTCGAAAACGAAGCCGAGCGCATCCCAGGCGTCGAGGCGGTCGCGTTCGGGTCGGGCATTCCCGGTGAACCGACAGCGATCAAGTTCTTCGACTCGAGTGAGGTGGAGGGGCAGCAGGGGCGGGAGGAAACGATTGTATTCGATGCGCTTGGGGTCGGGCCCGACTTCGCCTCGACGCTGGACTTCGAGGTCGTCGAAGGCCGGGTGTTCTCGCCGGACCGCCCAGACGACGCCTCGGGGGCGGTGGTCATCAACGAGACGGCCGCGCGCGACCTGGGGTGGGCCGAGCCGCTCGGGAAGACCATCGGGACGGGCGAGGCGCAGCTCCGCGTCATCGGGGTCGTCCGCGACGTGCATCTGAACGACATGCGCCAGGCCGTCGGCCCGCTCCTCCTCGAGTACGATCCCGGTGCGACGGGCTACGCGGTCGTCCGGCTCCGTGCCGACGGGTTGCCTGCGACGCTGGCGGCTTTGGAGGGTGCGTGGGAGGATGTCGCGCCGGATCAGCTCTTCGACGCCTTCTTCCTCGACGACCACTTCGCGGCGTTCTACCGCGCCGAGCGGATGGTGGGGCAGGTGTTCCTCGCCTTCACCGGCCTGGCCATCGTTGTGGCATGCCTGGGTCTGTTCGGCCTGGCCATGCTGATGGCCCAGCAGCGGACGCGCGAGATCGGAATCCGGAAGGTGCTGGGGGCGAGCGTGGCGTCGCTTGTCGCGTTGCTCTCGCGCGAGTTCGCCGGGCTCATCGTGGTGGCGTTCGTGGTGGCGGTGCCTGCGGCCTACGTGTTCCTCCAGGACTGGCTGGCCGACTTCGTCTACCGCGCCGAGCCGACGGCCGGCCTGTTCCTCTGGGCCGGAGTGCTCACCCTCGGAATCGCGCTCGTGACGGTGAGCGCCCACACGCTCCGCGCGGCGACGGCCGACCCGGTTCATGCCCTCCGCTCCGAATAGCCCCGCCTCGGGGCCGACCGCTCGTTCTGCCACGACCCACCCTGCCATGATTCGTTCGGCCCTCCGCGACGCCCTCCGCGCGCTCCGCCACAACCGGGGCTACGCGCTCCTCAACGTCGCCGGGCTCGCGCTCGGGATGGCGTGCGTGGTCCTGGTCGCCCTCTTCGTGCGCCACGAGACCGGCTTCGACGCCTTCCACGAGCGCGGCGACCGCATCGTGCGGATGGACCTGGACGAGGTCACCGGCGAAGACGTCGAGCCCCGGAGCTCGACGCCA
>JBCDLV010000512.1:0-1966 GCA_038744895.1 Bacteroidota bacterium
ACCCAACTCGAGATGTTCGAGTTCCCAACGGACGCAGACGCAGAGCGCGGGCTGACGACGCTCCGCGCCGAAGTCCGTGCCCGGGGCCGGCAGTTCCTCTACGCCAGCGGGCCTCTCGTGGTCTATCTCCGGGGGGGCGACCCGTGAACGCGAGACTCCAGCAGGCGCTCACCAACGCACTCGGAACAGCCCGAGGTGGCGCCTGAGTCTGGTACGATCGCATCAGGTGCGTCTTCCCGATGGTGTCTATGCTGGGGAGATGACGCGCCTGATCGCCCTTGTCGTTCTGCTCACTGCCTCCGCTGGCGCGCAGGTTGCCCCGATACAGGACATCCCCCACTTTCTCAAGAGCGCCCTCCACTCGATCCGACCGGTGCCGTCGCCCTGTCCATCGGTGCGACTACGGTGCCCGTGATCCTCGGAGCGGCCGCGATGACCCACGGGGAGGGCGCCGGACTCGTCCTCGTTCTCGGTGGGCTCGCAGTGGGGCCATCCGTCAGCAACCTGGTCCTGGGCGAGTACCGCGATGCTACAGTCGGGGCAGGCTTGCGCGTCCTCGGCGCAGGAGTCGTAGTGGGCGGATTCGCAGTGGCATTCTGGAACGAGAGCGACCTTCAGGTCAGCCTCGCTGAGGCCGCGATGCTCATCGGCACGGGCACATTCGTAGCCGGCGCGCTCCACGATGTCGTGGGTTCAGCCGTCAACGCTCACCGCCAGCGCGTCCGGATCGAGCCACGCGGCGCCGGGCTGGCGCTGACGGTCGGGCTGTAGGTCACCCCTCGAACTCGCCCCAGACCTCGCGCAGCTGCCCAGCGATCTCGCCGACGGTGGCTTCCGCCTCGACGGCATCGAGCACGCGCGGCACCACGTTCTCGTCTGACCGCGCTGCCGACTCGATGGCCTCCATCGCCGCAGTCCACCGCACCGGGTCCCTCCGCTGGCGCAGCGCCTGGACGCGCGCGACCTGCTCGTCGCGGACGGCGTCGGGCACCTTGAGGAGGTCGACCTCTGGCGTCTCGTCCGTCTGGAACTGGTTGACGCCCACCACCACGGCCTCGCCCGACTCGATGGCCTGCTGCGCCGCGTACGCCGAGCGTGCGATCCGGTCCTGGATGAACCCCTCCTCGATGGCCGCGACGGCACCGCCCAGCGCGTCCACCTCCTCGATCAAGCGTCGCGCTTCCGATTCGATCTGGGCCGTCAGCCGCTCGACGAGGTACGAGCCCGCCAGCGGGTCCACGCTCTCGGTGACGCCGCTCTCGTAGCCGATCACCTGCTGCGTGCGGAGCGCGAGCGTCGCCGCCTGCTCCGTGGGCAGGGCCAGGGCCTCGTCGAAGCCGTTCGTGTGGAGCGACTGCGTGCCGCCGAGGACGGCCGCGAGCGCCTGAAGCGTCACGCGCGGCACGTTGACGAGCGGCTGCTGCGCCTGGAGCGTCGAGCCCGCCGTCTGCGTGTGGAACCGGAGCATCATCGCCTTGGGCTCGGTGGCGCCGAACCGCTGGCGCATGATCTCGGCCCACAGCTTGCGCGCGGCCCGGAACTTGGCGACCTCCTCGAAGAAGTCGTTGTGCGCGTTGAAGAAGAAGCTGAGCCGCTTGCCAAACGTATCCACGTCGAGCCCGGCATCGAGGGCCGCCTGGACGTAAGCGATGCCGTCGGCGAGGGTAAACGCCAGTTCCTCAGCGGCCGTCGCGCCAGCCTCACGGATGTGGTAGCCCGAGATCGAGATCGTATTCCAGCGCGGCGTCTCCTCGGCGCACCACGCAAACGTGTCGGTGATGAACCGCATCGACGGGCGCGGCGGGTAGATGTAGGTCCCGCGCGCGGCGTACTCCTTGAGGATGTCGTTCTGGATCGTGCCGGTCAGCCCCGCCGGGTCGGCGCCCTGCTCCTTGGCGACGGCCACGTAGAGCGCCAGCAGGATCGGCGCCGTGGCGTTGATGGTCATGCTCGTCGACACGTCCGC